>JBDNHX010000302.1:0-18115 GCA_041688565.1 Planctomycetaceae bacterium | reverse complement strand
GACATTCCAATTCTCGCCAAAGCTCTGGTGATCTGCCGAAATCAGGAGCATGTGCCGATGGACGAATGGACGGCCGAAGATCAGGCCACCATGCAGGAAGCAATCGCCAATGTGGACTGTGATCGCTGCATCGCGATCTCCACTCGCGCTTCTCTTCGTGAAATGGTTCTGCCGGGTTTGCTCGCCATTTCCGGGCCTGTGGTTATCGGATTCTCGGGTGGTGGGGAAATGCTGGGCGGTCTGCTGGCAGGCGTGACCGTCAGCGGCGTTGTGCTGGCGATCTTCCAGTCCAACGCCGGCGGCGCATGGGACAACGCCAAGAAGATGATTGAAGGCGGCGTGACAGTGAATGGAGTCGCCTACGGAAAAGGCAGTGCTGTGCATGCGGCTGCCGTTGTGGGCGATACTGTCGGTGATCCGTTCAAGGATACGTCCGGCCCGTCGCTGAACATCCTGCTGAAACTGGTTTCCGTGGTGGCTCTGATGATTGCTCCGTGGCTGGCTGTTACAAAGTCTGAAACAGCACCACCTTCCGCTGCAGCCGTTGCGGCTCCGAATGCAGCGGCCGTGGCGCCGGCAAACTGACCGGCGATCTTTGTTTTTTTATCGGGATCACTTCCTAAAGCCGACCTTGCCATGATTCGACTGACCTGGGCGTTGATCGTTGTGCTGATCTGCAGTGCGTCCATGGCCGAGGATCTCTCGGTCATGCCGCTGACGGAAGATCAGCAGACTGCTGTGAAGTCGATCGAGCAGTCGGAGGTTCTGGCAACGGTTTCGTTTCTGGCTTCCGATGAAATGGCCGGACGAAATACTCCGTCAAAGGAACTGGACATTGCCGCCGCGTATGTCGCTTCACGATTTCGCGGAGCCGGTCTGGAAGGGCTCGGGCCGGATAGCAGTTACTACCAGACCACCGAGCTGGCTCAGTATGTGGTCGCGCAGGGGGAAGCGAAGGTCTCCGTCGCCGGGAATGCAGTTGCTGTTCGCGGCATACTTTTGAGCGGCGACAAAGCTGTGTCGACCACGGCACCAGTCACGGATGGAAAAGCGGTCGACGACGTTCATGGAAAAATTGTTGTGATTGACGAGTTTCCGATTCCGCCTCAGGCCGTCGATAATCCCGCCATGATGATCGCCGCGTGGTCGCGGCGAGTCGGTGTTTTTGCCAGCAAGGGGGCCGTTGCAATTCTCGTTCGCACGGCAGATGACAGCATTCTTCCGGAGGTTGCAAAACGTCTGCAGGAGAAACCGCTGAATGTCCCTGCACAATTTCTGATGGCCTGTCCAGTGATTCTGATTTCCACGGCAGTACTGTCTGAGGGTGATGTCCTTGTCGAAGCGGAAGCAAGAACTGTCGTCAACACGCCGGTGCGAAATGTGATCGGTGTGCTGCGCGGCCGGGACCCTGAATTGTCGAAGCAGGCGATTATCATATCGGCCCATCTGGATCATATCGGCCAGTTGTCCGGCGACCGACAGGGCGATGTGATTAACAACGGCGCGGATGACAATGCGACCGGCGTGACAGCCGTGGTGACTCTGGCAGATGCTTTTGCCAGTCTGCAGACTCGACCTGAACGCTCGGTGATTTTTATGACCTTCTGGGGTGAAGAGAAAGGTCTTCTGGGTTCAAAGTACTACACCGAAAATCCCCTGTGGCCGCTCGAACAGACAGTGACCAACATCAACATCGAAATGATCGGCCGCCCCGAAGAAAAAGCCGAAGGCCGAACATGGGGCACAGGCTGGACTCGCTCTGACCTGGGAGCTCTGATGGCGATCGGCGCCGCTCGGGCGGGAGTCGAAGTTTTCCATCGTGAGGATGTCAGTGAGATGCTTTACACTCGCAGCGATAATTATTCGTTTGTGCAAAAGGGCGTGATCGCTCACAGCTTTTCGGCCGGTTCACTGCACAGCGATTATCACCAGCCCAGCGACGAGGTTTCAAAACTCAACCTGCCGCATATGACGCACATTATTCAGGGCCTGTTCGCCGGTGCGTTGCCGATTGCCGATGGCCAGCTGACCCCGGTGAAGACGGAAAAATAATCCGCCCGCGCCCGGCCCGCGAACAAATGGCACCCACTTTGTAGCGGAACGCGCTAAGCGTTTCGGCCGATCCCTGCGGAACGCCGACATACCGAAAGCCGTGGCGGCTTCCGCTACCCCAACTTCCTCAGAAGTGTAACAACGTGCAATTCTCAACGGTTTAAAAATCAGAGTCCCAGTAGCCTGCATCGATCATAGCAATGAGGAATTCCTGAGGAGACCGTGTTTGTACGAAACAACGAAAACTTTCACGCCGGAGACAGAGAAAACGGAGACTTGGCGGATTCCGAACGCTGTTTTCTCCAGTTTCTGCTGTTGAAGTCGTCGAGATCCCCGGCTGTTGCCCGGTCGGCCATTCGAAATCTGAGCGAACCGGATATCAAATCGCTCGATCCGGGTGGAACGAATGTATCGGCTGCCGCTCAATTCAGGTTCAGCCACCAGTCTGATCCCGGCCCGAACAGGTCTTCATCGTGCCCCTGCAGAACATCACCGGAGATCATCCTGCTGGAATCGTCACGGCCATTCACTTCCGCAGGAATCAGGTCGCTGAACATTGTGGCACGCAGTTTCAAGGTGCCACTCCGGGCGGGAACCGATTTCATTGACTTGATCGGCGTCGCGTTTGTCTCTGTCACGGGCGTCCGAACGAACAGTTGCAAATTCTGAGTTTTGGATTTCAAGAACCTGATTGAGACTGTGCTCGTGCCGGACGTAATGCGCCCTATGGCTTCGTGAGTGTTAAATCCTTACGCGGCAGATTCATAAACAACCGGACATCCACCCGCAAGCCGCTGGGTGCTATGAATGATTCTTCCATTTCGATTACCACCTGGACGACATCCAGATCTTTACGTTCTGCAGCGGACTGCGTGAACACTGTTTTGCTGCCCATGACTGGTTCGACGCGAAGTACAGTTCCGTGGCACGTAGAGTCATTCAGATTTGTGCCGTAGACTTCAGCCGCCATACCAGGCTTGACAACTGTTGCTGATCGCTCATCGATCTCAGCCCGGACGTGAAGACGAGAGAGATCGCCAAACAGCAGCACTGGCTCCGGAGCAACCGTACTAACGCCTTCTCCTTCGCGTTTCAGCCATCGCAGCACTGTGCCGTCTTCCGGAGCAAGCAGACGTGTTGTCGATACTGCATGTTCAGCTTGCCGAACCGCAGCTTCCGCCACGCTGACGTTTGCCTCTGCCACAAGTATGTCTGCGTTCGTTACGGATTTTTGGAGATGACAGACTGCGGCTTCCTGTTCGGCAACGGCCATCACGGCCTGCTCTTGTTCGTTAGACGCATCGTCCAGATCCTGTTCAGAACTCGCATTCCGACTAAAGACTTTTTTCGCTCGCTCATGCCGAATTTTGGCGAATTGCAGGCGCATTTTCAGACGTTCGAGTGTTCGCTGCTCAAGCTCAATTCGCAGGGGATTGATTCCACTGCGGACCTTTGCACCATCTGCACGAGCCAGTTCAAGTCGCGCCTGAGCAAAAGAAAACTGAGCCTGTTGCGTCGCTGATTCGATCACTACCAGCAGATCGCCTTTGCGGACGAAGGCTCCCGCCGGTACTGCGCATTGCTGAATGACGCCACCGGCCTGCGGAACCAGCCGTCGTATCTCAGAACGTGGTTCCACATATCCAATTCCTTCCACGCGATTTTGACGAGATGAAGTCGGCGGTTCAGAATCCACCGGGATTTTTGAAATCACATGGTCCTGAGTTCCACGTTCGTTGGGCCGCATGCTGTGCATGCTTATAAAAACGAGCACACCGACCGCAGCGAACAGCAAGCAAATCAAAAGACGTTTCATGCGGGCTCCTCGAAAAGTCGCCCGCTCTCGATCGTCAAAACGCGATCGAACATGGGCTTCAGCCGCGAATCGTGAGTCACAGTCAGGACGGCGGCACCCGCAAGTCGTGCCTGATCGACCAGCAACTGAACAGCTTCCTGACCGTGCCGCCAGTCCAGCGCCGCAGTCGGTTCGTCGGCAAGAAGAACGGCTGGCTGCAACATCAGCGCGCGGGCAATCGCGACTCTTTGCTGCTGGCCACCGCTGAGTTGACTTGGACGTTTTGACAGGTGAGCCTGAAGCTCCAGACGGCCCGTCAGTTCATCGACCCGTGTGGAAAGCGTCCGGCCGGCAAGTCCGCCATTTCGTCCGATGATGGTCAGATTCTCCCGAACTGACATGAACGGCAACAGACGCGCATGTTGAAAGACGAATCCCAGTTTCGCGCGTCGAAGCATTGCGAGCGCAGACTGTGATTTCCATGTAACGGGCTGTTCGTCAATCCACACGTGACCGGACGTCGGCGAAAGCAGGCAGCCCAGAATGGAAAGCAGGGTCGTCTTTCCAGAACCACTGGGGCCCATCAACAAAGCCGTCTGGCCGGAAAGAATTTCCAGCGAGATCTCTTCAATGACAGTTTCTCGTGTCGCTCCTTCGCCAAACTGATGCCGAATCCCTTCGCAGCGTATTGCATGTTTCATGGACTAACCTCGAAACACAACGGCGGGGTTAATGCGAAGAACTGAACGCACGGCAAAACAGGTGGCGGCCAGACAAACGCCAACCGATATTGCGACCAGTGCCACGTAAACCTCCAGCATCCAGTACTTGATAGTTCGCAGCGCGAATTCATTTGACGTGAGCACTTCCACGTTAGCAAGGGCAACTCGAAGCTGTTCACGCACAACTTCCGGCGAATGTCCTTCTTCGCACCGAACCAGAACGTACGTCACTTCGTCGTCTGCGTAGCGACGGTCGTATCGGATTGCCGAATCGATGGATGTGAAGACGAACGAGGACGCGGTGAAAGTTCGCACGTTCTGTGAAATTCCCCGCACGATGGCTCGACGACCAAACAACTCCACTTCGTTACCGATCGTTTCGACACCGAGGGCGGAGAGGAATAGTTCATCCACGATCACGCCGTTCGGCAGATGAATATCTTCGACCTGGCCGCTGACCATTTCCCATGGACCACCCGTACATGCGTCATCAAGGCCGATGAGTTCGACGTTCACGCGAGTCCCGTCCGGCCGTTGCCATGTGTTCCATGTCATTATCATCGCTTCGGCCGATGCAACACCCGGAACCGTGCGGCTCTGAAAAACTCGTTGTCGAGGAATCGCCGATCCATAGTCAAAGGCCGCCGTTTTCTCAGCCATGATCCAGACATCTGCGTCTGCATGACGGATAATCGCCGACGTTGTATTGCACCAGCCCACGAGCATCCCGACCTGCGCGAACGACAGTAGAAACAAAAATCCCAACGCGAGCATTGTTACGGACGTTCGAAACGGCTTGCAGGTCAAAATTCTCCAGGCGATGACGGTCATGGCTGGCCGGAACCCCCGGCAGCAATTGGATCGGGACGTACGGGCTTTCGACCAACCACGGTAAACACGACGGAATAGGTCAAAGAATCCTCGCGGTCAAAATACGCAAGAAAATGTCTTTTCATTTCGACCGCATTTTCAGGGCTGCCTAAAGCCTTCGCGGCGGCTGGCAACGCGATATCCAGTTTCAACTCCCAAAGTGCCCGCATGCGATTGTCAATTTGACCGATAATCTGATGATAGGGTTCAATCCGGACATTGATCGCGTCCAACCCTGCGACTTTAGAAAAGTGGAACAGCTTCCGACCAACGAACGGATCGAAGCCGGTTTTGGCGAGTACTTTAAGCGTCGATTCGATGTTCCGCTGCAGGTCTTCGTCGATCGGAAAATGCCAGAGAAGTTGTCCGTCAAGATCCTGCAGCAGAAGGCGTCCACCGGGCCGCAGCACTCGTACCATCTCGTTGATCGCCGCTTGTTTATCGGGGAGGTACTCCAGCAGGAAACGGCACATCACGAAATCAAACGACGCATCGCCAAATGGCAATTCCGCAGCACTTCCTGACACAAGCTGAACTTTCAAATTCTCCAGGTTGTTCTGCTGAGCGACGACAAGCCGCTCCTCGCTCTGGTCCAATCCGGTCACAGAAGCCGTTGGGAAGTGTTGACTGATTTCTGACGCGATCACAGCCGGGCCGCAGCCTACGTCCAGAACAGTCGCTCCTGCCAGTTCTAATGGAACAATAAATTTCCGGACCCACTCCGCTGCATCGACTTTTTGTGAAAGGCGACTAGTCTCACGAGGATCATCCATTAAGTATCCAGAACTCGAATTCATTTCCATCTCTTTTGTTTGTAGTACACCGAAGGTCATGACTTTGAACAAGGGCGTTACGTTTGATTGATTGCCTGTCTCTGTATCAATTCCATGATCCGCTGGTATGTTTTTTCAACGTGTTGATACCAGTCTGGAAACCCAGGTCTCAGACAGATGCTCTGACAGTATGTACGCAGGAGAGTGCCGCCCAGTCGTTCCATCACTTCGCGGTGAGTATCCACGGTTGTTACTAGCAAATGTCGTGGTGGATGCCCGCAGTATACCTCGCTTGCAGCGGAAAGCAGACAACGGGACACTTGCAGTTTTTCATCGTTCCACACAGGTGCGAAGATCAAGTCGATACGGTTTTCGAGGAAGCTAAAATTGAATCCTAATGGCCCGCAATACGCGATGGCGGCTGCACATGGAGTCGATGCTCCAGGAAGCCATGCAAGCCAGATTCGCCGATAGCGCCGCAATCCGACCGATTTGTACAGTTCATCAACCGCATGCAACTCGAAATCCGGATGATCCAGTTCCTCAGCCTTCACATAAACTGAGCCGCGTTCCTGTTCTGCCAGTGAGCAAAGTACGGACTGTTCATCGCGTCCGCACAGGCGGATGTTGATGCCACATTTGATTTCTCCAGGAGTGCATTTCTGCGGAAGTGAGAAATAATCGTAAGACCTGACGGAGGCAAATTCGACACCGACATTTGTTTCTATCGTCCCGTGCAGCGCACGCGCCGACCGGTTTGATGGCTGAAACCAATTTTGGTATGCGTTGCTTTCAGATTGTTGAATTTCCCTGCTCTGACACGACAGTAGAACGTGCCGTGAAGCCGAAGGAGACTGACTGACAAGGTGCTGCACCACCCAACCGGTATGGGTTGATTTCCAGACGCACATTGTTGCCCAAGCACCGTCCGGGGCTTCGTGCGTAACGTACCATAGAATCTTGTCGCCCGCTTGGATTGCCTTTCGCCAGTTTGCAGTAATCTCCGGCATAAATGCATCGAGCAATTGCCGTTTCTTTGGGTACAAAAATCCTCCGCGTTCATAGCGATCGAACAAAACGGCCGGATCCACATTGTTCATTTGCAATTGATGCGCCGCTAACCACTTTTGAGTGGAAATTGTGCTGTTTGCGATTGTGTCAGAATTTGGAATCATGGAGTTGACGTCCTGCTGACATTTGAGTCGGCATCATCACAATTTAGCTTCGGTGTGGTCAAACGGCATCACTCATTCGCGAGGCAGATCCACCAGTTTTCTTCTCAACCGTAGCAAACAGGTTGACGCCTTCTGGTTCAAATTCGATGCTGTCGAACGGACGACCGAAAACACTTGATTTGCAGATCTCGTTCATTTGGGCCTCATCGCGATGGATTAGCTTCCAGTCGAGCACATGATCAAGGAGTGCTCGTGTCGGATTCCGCGGATGGAAGTTGCCGAGAACCAGCCGTCCTCCCGGCTTCAGATGATCGTGAGCAAAATTCATCAGGCGAATTACGTGACGATCTTCGAAATAGTCGATCAGTCCAATGCTGTAGACGAGGTCGATTGGTGGCAATCCTGAGCGATCAACGCCCCCTACGACGAATCGATTAATGTCCTGCCGATGAAGGTGCAGCGACGAGGCTATACCGGAAACGTCAGCTTTTTCCCTGACGAAGTTCAGCGCCCGTGGATCAATATCAACGAGATGGAATTCGAAGCGGTCTTGTAGTTTTTGGTCTAGCAGTACGTCGAAGACTTCTGCTGCTGGGCCGCAGGCAAGGCTTAGAATGGAAGAGCGTTCACGCTCATCTGAGGACAAGGCTTGCAGAATATATGGTTTCATTACGTTGCGTCGATTTCGGACGGCCTTACTGGCGGATGTGTGAAGCAGGCAATGATCTGCGATCGTCCCCAGTTCTGCGATTCCTTCGGGCTGGGCATCGTAGAGATGCTGGATTAAGGAATAATCACCTGCATACCCAAGTGGCTTGTTAAAAGCGTGACGGCCGACCCGGGACTGAAGCAGGATTGGCAACAGCCGTTGTTGCACGGCTTCGCAAAGCTGAAATGATTGCGGCTGGCCGGTCCCGTTGCACTGATCACATGCGCGCGAAAACCCCTCGGAGAATTCGTTAAAACATTCGCTGGCGCGCAGGGCCGCGTCTGTTGAACTTTGGTTTGTAAGTTCGTCAAGGCCGCTAAAAGTTTCAAGCAGCCGCTGAAGCTCGTTCATAACCGGATGATCAAGCATCACATCAAATCTCCTGCGACGCCGGCTGCAGAATCCGCAGCACGTCGCCGAAGGTTTTTAGTTCCATCACTTGATCATTGGGGACATTGACGGAGAATTTCCGTTCGATCTTTTCCACGATGTCCACCAGGTCCATCGAATTCGCTCCATAGGCTTCGATCAACTGTGCATCCAGATTTGTCGGATCGACAGAAGCGCTCAGTACGTCTCCGATCAGATCGGCTAGCTTTGCGGCGGTTTCAGTGGGCGTTATCTCAGTCATGGTCTTTGAACTCTCCAATTGTGGCGGCGGACGTAAACCCAGCTCCAAACGCGACAAACCCAATTTGGCCCTCGCGGGGGAGCTGATCCCAATAATGATCCAGTGCCAGCGGAATCGAACTGCTGGATGTGTTGCCGGTATGAGCAATCGTGTGCCAGACTCGTTCCGGTAAAACTCCAAGCGATTCCGCGACATTTTGCAGAATTCGCTTGCTGCCCGGATGCGGCACAAGAGCGACCAGGTCGGCCGGCGTGATGCCAAGCTCCTTTGCGGCTTTCTGCAAAACGGATGTCATGGATTTATATGCGGTTCGCGCTACAGCGATCCCGTCCATCCTCAAGTGCCCACCACCGTAGCACGGCGAAACAATGACGCGATCCGGGTCGGGAGCTGAGTACAGTTGCGGCATTACCACTTGCAGGCTGCGATTGCCAAGTGGATTCCGGGTGATCAGAGTTGCAGTCGCTGCGTCGCCAAACAGAAACGTCGTGGCAGGGTCTGACTTATTCAAATTCGGGGACAGAATCTCTGAGGTCAGAAGAAGGACGGCACCTGAATCATTCCCGTCCAGATGCTCATGCGCCAGACGCAGTGCATACAGAAATCCAGAGCAGGCGGCATTCACGTCAAACGCAAACCAGTTTTCCGCGAAACAATTCCGTGGGGCCAATGCAGATGCAACGTGGCATGCAATGGATGGCGTTGCTTCCTGCGGTGATGTCGTACTGCAGATCACTGCGGAAATCGAGAGAACATCGCTCCCCAGCGAATTCAGCAGATCCGTCGCTGCACGAACTGTCAATGCCCCAATGGATTCGTCAGCCTCAACCCAGTAGCGTGTTTCGACACCCGTCCGCTTGATGGCCTCCGCACCAGTCCAGCCCGGAATTCCGGACGCGATGGACTCGGTTTGAATCAGGCGACTGCCTGTCACACAGGCCGGGCGACTCAGATAGCTGAAAGTCCCTTTCGTACGGAAATTTGCTGACACATGTCCATTGGAAGGAGTTTTTGCAACCTGAGGCGGATTCATTCGCCGCTCAATGCGGGGTATTCCAGATTGTTCCTGCGTGACTGCGGGGTGATAATCTCCGACGGAAGCAACGCTCAGCCGGATCAGCGGTTGGCCGACTCGAATCCTCTGACCTGCCGTCGCCTACCTGAACGGCAATGCTGATCAGATCGACCATTTCGTCGGATGGTCCGGAACCAATCGCTGTAATCGTTGCCTGACCATGCGGATCGGCTGGAGAATTCTCCCAAACGACATCACAGGCAAGCAGATCTGCGCACGCTTCCAGCGTTCGTTTGTAGCTGGGCAGTATCTCAAGCTGACTGGCGTAGTGATACGGAATGTGAGTGTCTGGCCGAGCGACACGTCGAAATGTGACAGTGCGGCTCGCACGTTCGGCGACGGTGGCAATGACTTCCGCACCGAAACCGGCGGTATGGTTGTCTTCATGAACCACTACAAGCCGTCCGGTAGTTTGAGTGGATTTCAGAATGGCGTCTTCGTCCCAAGGTGCAATTGATCTCAAGTCAAACAAGTCGATTGTAAATCCAGACTCGTACAATGCAGTCGCCGCCTTCTCGCACTGTGCCACCGGACTTCCCCAGGTCACAAGAGTCAGATCTGTTCCATTCATCAGGCGTCGAGCTTTGCCTGGCAACACAAACTGATTGACGACATCTGCCGATGCTGTCCGGTCCGTGAGATTCAGGCAGCTTTTGGGATAGAGGAAGAGCGTCGGTCGCGGGGACTCGAACGCGGCATTGAGGAGTCCCGCTGCATCTGCAGCACTGGACGGCATGACAACATCAATGCCGGGCACATGTGCCGCAAATCCATCCATTGTCTGAGCATGAAACGGCCCGAGTCCGGATTTGTAGCCACCGCAGGTCGCCATTATGATCACGGGACATTGCCAGCCACCATTGGTCCGCCAGTACATGCTGCCGAGTTCTGACACGATCTGGTTGAACGCCTGCGGCAGGAAGTCCGCAAACTGAATAAACGCGACAGGCCGCTGTCCGGCCAGAGCACGCCCGATGGCCGTTCCGACAATCGTAGATTCCGAAAGCGGTGCATTCACGACGCGTCCGGGAAATGCCGTGCTTAAGCCGCGTGTGACGCCAAACACATCGCCCTTCGGATCTTCGATATCCTGACCGTAGAGAAACACACGTGGATCAGTTTTCAGACGTTCCCGAATTACCTGACACAATGATTCCCGCATTGTGAGTTGCGGCGATGTGTGATCTCCACGGTACTCCTGCCGTTCGAATAACTCCTTCGGCAACGGAGCTTTCGCCGTGAACATAGCGACGGGTTCTGATTCCGACATTGCCTCATCTGCGGCACGCAAGACGGATTCGCAGATCGTTAATTCCAGGTCTTGCAGTTCAGGTTCCGTGCTTCCCTGCAGCAACAAAACATCTCGCAGCTTCCGAACCGGATCCGCCACGTTGCGTCCGGATGCAATCTCTTCAGCACAACGATACTGCGACTGGTCATCCGCATTGGTGTGATCACTCAGCCGCTCCATTTCCATCACGACAATCTTCGGACCGCGTGTCTGCCTGATTGTCGCGACTACATCTTCAAATCCCGCATCCAGGGCTTGTGCATCGCTGCCATCAATCCTCAGGATGGGCAGGCCGTAATACTCAGTAGCATCCCCTGTCGGCAGATTGAAGAAGGTCTTTCCTCGAGTTGTCGTTGAAATCGAAAACCGATTATCGTGGATCAGGAACAGCACGGGCAACTGCCATCGAACCGCCTCAGCAATCGCCTCCAGCACCTCGCCTTCCTGAGTCGTCCCGTCACCCAAGCTGCAAACAACGATCGGTCGGTCTGTATTCAGCTTGATCGCCGCTGCAACCCCAACGGCCTGCAACGCATTATTGCCAACGGGGCCAACCAGACTGAGCACATTCAAATCCGGAGCAGAAAAATGGGCACTCATCTGCCGCCCGGCGGAATGCGCCGTTCCACGTCCCAACAGACTGCGAAAGAATTCCTGCACCGACAAACCGCGAGTCAACAGTAAGGCTTTATCTCGATAATGCAGATGGAGCCAATCGCTGCCAGTCAAATGCCGTGCCAAACACGCTGAAGCTTCATGCCCTGCTCCCGAGACATGAAAATGCGCCTGATTCCTGGCAACAAGCACCCGCTCCCGCTCGTCGATTTCCCTGGCGGTGCGCATGTAGCGGTAGAGATCAGCAAGCTGATGACCTGCACCGTCCCTCACGAGTGATTCTTTAGTATGCATCAGTGTTTCATCAATTCGAGGTAAACGATGTTTCTACCTTCGTCTCGGTAAACAGTACGAAAGCAATTCCGATCGGCTATTCCTGAAGGCGTCAGAGCTTCCATTTCCGCCTCGTTTCGATAAATGAGGTTCCAATCCATAAAACATTCCATGTATGCTCGCCCGTGATTGTCAGGCGTAAAATTGGCGACCAGTAGTCGCCCGCCTGGAGAGAGCATTTCAAATGCGACTTTGATCAACCGCCTGCTCAAGGACTCCGATAAATAGTCGAGAAGTCCAGCGGCGTAGACGAAGTCAAGGTTCTCAAATGCAACGTTCTTTCGAATCACGGAGATAACGGATGCCTGCACTGTTCTGATTCCAAAACATGATTGCTCTGATGCGACTGTCGCCAGAGAGTCTTCGTCCTGGTCGAGTGCAATGAATTCACCAACGCTTTTGTTTTGGACTGCCGCGGACTGTTGCGCCTCCCGTAAATGGCCGCACGCTATTGACAGAATTCGTGGGTTAGGTCGCGAATCACAAACGCGGTCTATGCGTTTCGCCAACCGGTTGCGTCGATCGACAACACTTTGGCCATTGGGCAGCCCAGTCGTTCCGCGAAATACAGCCTCCCCAGCATTTGAAGTCCCAGGAGGTACTTTTTGTGTGTACAGAAAATCAAGCATCTCAGCGTCACCGGCATAGCCGCGTGGTTTGGTATACGCTCTCCACGTATATGGATCTTCCAGCAGCGTCTGGTGGATGCGATGTTCTCGGCACAACGGCACGATGGTCTGCCTCCAAAGTTCCGGTGAGACCGCGTGCCGCCAACAGGCCAGTTCTGTACACAACGTGTCAACAACTGCGGCGCCATCGCCCTCGGCGACGTGATTAAAGCAAGTGTCAAGGAGTTGGCTGATGTCCGTTGTGAGCATAGTAGGAATTCGCATTTACTGCGCGAGTGAAAAAGGTTTCGGTCTCAGAGATGGGTGAATGAACGCGATTCCGTTACCATTTCACTTGTACAAAAACAGTTGGGTCAACATCCGCGAGTCCCACATCACGCTCGTATTTAATAAACCGATCAAACAGGTGAGATACTGTGCCTTCAAGGGCATTAAAGTCACAGCCACTGATTACCGGCGGACGCACTATTCCCGACGGATCAGGAGGCGTTCGAGTCGCAGCAAGGCCAGCCTCAATTGCCTTTACGGACTCAATTCCGAGGGCCTTGAGCGCTGGACGTGCAACTTCTCTACCGTAGATCTGAGGACCAAACAACTTTGCCTCATATAACACCTTGATGAAGGCGTCATAGTCAGGCACAATTGTCGCGGCAGGCATCACGAAACTGCGAAGCACACGAACCAGTGCGACGAGAGATTCCTCTGGAAAATAGTACAAATTGAGTCGCGCTAGAGACAGGAAAAAGTCGTAGTGAGCAGCTTCGTCCGCTGCTATTGCGGAACAGACTTTCGCAAGAACGGGGTCCCTTGCCGAACTGAGTTTGCTTTCGTCGCTTCTGCCTTCCGCTGCCGCGGCAAGCCGGAGATAAATCAACTGAGTTGCGCGTTCCTGAAATACCGTATAGAAAAGCATTTCAAGCGGTGATTTGTAGGGAGCCTCCCAAGCCTGATCTCGAAGATCGTGCGTGTATTGTTCAAGTTGGGATGCTGTCCTTGCACGAGTGAACAGCAGGACGTTTCGCCACAGATCGGAATGTTTTTCCTCTTCAGCACCCCAGCGGATTTGAAACTGCGAGTGGCCATACCCTGTTCTGGCGAGGCGTGTGAGTTCGGCGGTATAGTCTGGCGCATACTGCTCAACTGCGTAGAATCCCTGGACGAGGGCAATCACATTCTCTGCGTGATCGTTTCGAATATCCGACCAGGCGAAACCTCGATCCGGATTCCAGTTGCGATGTCGCTGTGAACGATCAAGATACCAACGATAAAGCGCGTGGCATCCACGATTCACAAGTAATTGTCGATACTCACGGCTGATCGATGTCAGTGGAGTGCGACAGGCTTCTGCCAGCACTCCTGTGGACGTTATTGGTTGCATGATCTCATCCCACCAAAGATGGTATTCCCAATAGAAGTGGTACTCGCTGTTCCAATCACTTTGAGGTCGATGCCCAAAGTCGGCCACAGGCTCCTTAACAAACGAAACAATGGAATCACCGAGCATTCCCGCTCGTCGATTTCCCTAGCGGTCCGCATATAGCGGTAGAGCTGATGCGCCTGTTGGGACGTGATCATGTTTCACTTCCAGGCTGACGCAGTTCCGCTTCGATCAGCGGGTCCTCAGAATCGTGCAATGGATCGCCAGTGACATTTCGGAACGTCGGAATCATCGCTCCCACCTTTCGGCGGTACTTTGAATACGCTGCGCCATGCGGGCCGGAAAGAATCTGCTGTTCTTCCGATCGGATTGCGATGATGTACTGCGGCAAAAGAAGGAACAGGACGAACCAACCGAGATATAGCGGCAATGAGACGGCACCCGCCAACCACATGAGCACATAGCTTAAATAAAACGGATGACGGACCCAGGCATACGGGCCGGACATACAGATTTCGACTGGATTGGAATTTGAGAACGCCAGCATGGGTCTTCGATTCCAGAGCGTGCCAACGCTCCACCACAGCAGGCAGAAGCCGGCTGTGTAAAGTCCACATGCGATCGGTAGGCGTGTCAGCTGACTGGGATCGATCAGGATCAGCCCGCCAATATGGATCGCAAAGCCAATTAGCCCGGAAATGCTCAGTAGGCGCATGCGCCAGCCGATTCTTTCAGGACGTCGGAAGTACACGGCAATCACCCAAACGCAACTTATCAGACATGAAATGGCGCTCGCCGCCGCAAACATTGGCATTGTCATGCTCCAACCGTCGAACCACCGGCTCTTGCGGCTGCCTCATTCCAGACAGGAAGTGGGTATACATGACTAAAGTAGTCGAAACACCGATAAATCGCGGATACACACTCGGGCGAACTGTCCACTGCTCGACCCACCATTGCGCGGAGGAGTTGTGTGTGTTTTTCGTCTTCCTGAGCATGATCGACCAGGAACCCGAGCCCGTCCTGAGTAATTCCGTTTTTAGAAAACAGATCGACGATGTCTGGTGCCAGCAGAGCTGTAAGATATTCGAATAAATACTCCGCTCCGAGGTAACCCAGTGGCTCTTCGTGATAGGCCATCCACCACCATGTCGCCGCGACATTAAACGCCGCCGGACTTGGCGGACTATCAGCAATCGGCTGAATTCCTCCGAGCTTCAGATAATCCCGAAGTGCCCACAAACCGTGTTCAGCTTCGTCCGCTTTGTGGGCCAGAAGTACTGTGAGCAGTCTCCCGCTGTCTTTCGGAAACCTCCCCAGCATATGGAAGCCAGCCTCTGTGGTATGTCGCTGATACCAGTAGACCGACAGCATATTCTCACGGACAAGCGATCTTAGATGATCGGCTGTTGCCTTGGGATGGGTGGCGTTTTTCCAAAGCGGCGAAGACAAAACGCTATGCCGGATTTTTTCCACCCGGCGGTCCAGCTCCGCTACGACGTTCGCCGCAGTGGTCGAGAGATTCAGAGACGATGGAATTTCAAGAGTTTGCATTTTGATCCTCTTTTGGCGAACTGTGGGTGAAACCTGGCGAGCATAAACGTTGGAATTCGTCGAAGTCCGCGAAGGCGGTTTTGCGGCAGGACGTGAATCTGTCCCGAATCTCCGGCGCTGACAGATCGCACTGCATATTCAGGCCGCAAAATAAATCGGAAAACTGCCCCTCGTGTCGCTCGTTCGCCGGATATGCGATGAGGCCACACGGAATATCCCATTTGTCAAACAGGAAACACGACTTACGAACAAAGAGATAACCCAGTCGCAGGTAGTATGGGATCATCTCACGCCGCACCTTCGTCAGATCAAGCCTGATTCCCGATTGGATTCCATGCTGCCAGACGGCCTTTACGAGTTCACGCACCACTTGATGAGTCCCTGGGAATTGTGACGAAACGCACATGCGGCTGGCAGCACCAATGGTGTTGCCGAATCTGTCGAGAATCCATCCAGGGTAGTGGTCTTCACATTCGAGTTTACCCTCGGTGCGCCGCGTCATTCGTACAGCAGCAATGGGTGATCCGTTGGAAGTCGCCACGAAATGGTGTGAATAGCCGTCGATAAGATCCGCGTTGCCGGCTTCGTCACGACCGTACGCACCCCTGCGCAGAATCTGCACTTCGTCGAACATGCGAGAGTTTGAGTCGATTTCGATGATTTTGAATGGCTCGCTCAGAGATGTCATTGTGGTCGTTTGAGATATCATGGCATCTTCCATGGCCGTGTCGTACCAGCGTTGCAACGCCACATCGCATGTCGAATGAATCTGACGGAGTCTAATTCGAGACTTCTCTTCAATTGGCGGATCACGGGCATTGGCAAATCCCTTGAGAGTAAATCTGTGTCTTCGTGCAGTCGGCGAACTGGGAAAATCGGGTCACTAGGTCCTCTGTCAAATCTTCATTCCTGGGTAGGATGGGCATTTTTGCCCTTCGTTCAGCAGTCGGACGGGAATCTCCAACTTACGATCCAAGGCGCGACGTGGTACTTGTGCGCTATTGCCGTCTGGCGTCCTTCAGTGCGAAATCCGCACGAACAGCACCCAGCAGAAAATACGATCTTTTCTGTTTTCGGGAGAAATTGTCGTTCCGGACGGCGGAAATCGAGCGATTTAATGACAGCGGACTGACCGCACGCGGGGGCGGGGCGAACTGGGCGGGCAGGAATCTGCCGTCTCTCAAACGCTGACTGGCAGGTTGGCCAGGGTTGGAGCGGAGCGAGATCTCAGTGGTCTCCAATGTCCCACCTTGAACCTTCCGGGGCTTCGTTCGCTGCGATACGTTCAGCCCCGGCGACCCAACGCTGTTAAGAATTTATTATCATGTTTTCAGCGGCTTTGTCGAAGGCCCTTCTCTCCCTGGAAGGCAACGCTTTGAAGCATTTTTGTTAAGGATTTCATGCGATTTCGGCCCAAAGGGCCATTCGATGGCCCGGGCTAGGCAAACGAATGTGCCTTCGGCCCGGAACAACAGCAAATTCGCTCAATAAAATACTTCACGGCGTTGCCCCGCGGGGGAGAATGTGGCCGACAGGCCGGAGGAAGGGGTTATTCGCTGGTTCTGACGCTATCAAATGCTTAACGACGTTACCGGCCACCCCGGCCCAACTCGCTGCACGCGCCGCGTCGAAATCGGAGGACTTACGTCCTGCCGCTCGCCAGGCACAATGTCATTCACTTTGGCTTGCGTCCCAGACCATAACTGCACTGCCGCGGCCTTTTGTCTTCGCGGCAGCGACGAGGCGACGGCTGTCAGGGGAGAACCAGAGCCCCGTCACGTCTCCGGTAAGACCAGTGAGATCGCAAAGTTGCTGCAGCGTCGAAAGCTGCCAGAGACGAATTTCACCGGCTCGATCACCGGTCGCCATTGTTCTTCCGTCCGGCGAAACTGTTACATGGTTCACCGGGCTGCGGTGTCCGTGAAGAACTTCTTCGGTGCTCGTCTGCGGGTGCCAGAGGTTGACCGTCCCATCCAGCAGACAGACTGCGCACGTTTCATCAGCAGAATCAGGCAACGGTACGATGCAACTGATCCAGTATCGCTGGTGTCGGAATCGCGGCAAAACTTCCTGTCCCGTACCGAAGTCCATGTGGGTGATGTCGTTACTTTGAGTCACGACGACGGTGGATTGATCAGAAAATCCTGCGACGCGAACGGCTCCTGGGTCACCTGCCGTCAGAGTTGTCGGCAGACGAAACACTTCGCGTTCGGATTTCAAATCCCAGACTGCGGAGATACCGGCCTCAATCTCAGAAGTGCTAACCGCCACATGCTGTCCGTCACGCGACAGGATTGGTGACATCAGCATCTGCTGGTACATGGGAAGTCGGCGCGTGATCGTCATCGACTCTACATCGATCTGCAGCAGCGATCCAACACTGTCCGTCACCCACAAAATGTTACCGTTGGGTGCAAATGTCAACCCGGAAAACGACGCACCGTCTGTCGCGGAAATCGACGGGCCTGGACGTCCATCGTGTGTGGAGTGCAAGCTAAGGTGTTTCTGATCTG
>JBDNHX010000301.1:0-9221 GCA_041688565.1 Planctomycetaceae bacterium | reverse complement strand
GTTGCTTAGCATCGTGTTCCATTCACGCGAAGTCAGTCGGGGCGATTGGGGAACTCGGCTGGAAGCAGGATGTCCCGGGAGTACAACGTCCGGAGCCGGCAGTTTCTTGAGCTTCTTCAGTGACTCGAGAAAATCCCGCACGTCGCCACGATAACGGGGCGCAAGGTAGGCGGAATAGGTTCCCAGGGGATCGCCACCAAGTCGGTAGATCACGTCTCCCGAAAACAGAATTCGGAGACCATTGTATTCCATAAGATAACACACACTGCCCGGAGTATGGCCGGGAGCATCAATTGTCTCGATGGTTACCTCTCCGATGGAAATCGATTCTCCTCCCTGAAGGGGCTCATCAACATGTGTTGCGTGCGGTGAGTGGTAGGGCATGGGAAATATGCTGAAGACTGCATCGCGCGACGAACCTGCCGCAATTGCAGAGGCATCGCGATGGCCAGCGTAAATCCTCGCCCCTGTTTCTACCCGCAGTCGTTCCGCCCCGCCACAATGGTCACCATGAACATGCGTCAGAAACACCGCACGCATGCGTTTCCAGTCCAGCCCGAGAGTTGTTAACTCGGCCTTGAGCGTTGCTGCATCTTCCTCGAGGCCGGAATCGATCAGCACGAGTCCTTCCTTTGTTTCTACTGCGTAGCAGGCAGCGGGCCCCAGACCACCAATCAGATGGATGCCGGATATGACAGTTGTTGTAGTTCCGTCAATCACGGGGATCTGCAGTTGTGGTTTCAGGAAGTACCTGCCGAAAACCACGAAGACCGCGACGAACAGAAAAACAGCCGCCGCGATCCAGACTTTGCGTTGATGCTGGTGAAACATATGGTCCATCACATGGAGACTGAGCTGGATTCGGTGACTGGAACTTTGAAAGTCTTTTGCGGCAGTGGGACGAACGAATCCATTTCTTCAGTAATCTCAATCGCCTGGTTACCAATGATGTCACGGAACACCTGTGTGGTCGCCGAAGTTGGCCAGATCACACGGAGCTCGGACACAATGTCAGCATCCTGTAGTCCGATAGATTCGATAAGAGGATTACCTCCGAAGCTGCTGTTGTTCCCGATCGTTCGATAAACTCTCCGCTCCGTACCATCCGCCGTCGAATAGGTTACCTCAAGCCTGGTACCAATTGCGGGACGATTTGTTTTTGTCCCTTTCAGCTTCACCTTCAGCCAGTTGTTTCCGTGGTCCGCATTCTGGAACAGGACATTGTATGATCTGTCGCCGGGAACAGCTCCCCCGGCAACGACAAACAGATCGAGGTTGCCGTCGCCGTTCCAGTCGGCGAATGAAACCCCGTGGCCTTTCTGCAGGTGTCCAGTCCCGGACGAAGCGGTAACATCTGAAAACTTCCTTCCCGCTTCGTTACGAAACAGCAGATTGGGAACCAGGACTTCGAGCGCCATTCGTCCCGTTCCCAGGTAAAAATCCAGGAATCCGTCATTGTCGATATCACCAAAATTACAACCCATGGGCATCAGGTTACGATTCAGGCCGACTTCTTCGGCCACGTCACGAAACCCCTCTTTTCCCATATTGCGATAGAGGCATGGTGGAGTAGGTTTTTCTGATATGTCGAGTGCCGCAGCGACGAAATCGGCGAGAGTACTCGTGTAATCATTGACGTAGATATCAAGTTGTCCATCGTTGTCGAAGTCCCAGAACCAGCAGGCGAAACCATGCGCCGGACCAGTGATTCCGAGTTCCGGTGCCACATCGCGAAAGGTTCCGTCCGCTTGCTGGTGATAGAGTCGGCAAACGGCATTCATATTTGAAACAAACAGATCGATTCGTCCATCCTGGTCATAGTCCCCCCAGGCCACGCCTTTAGTGCATTGCTCGTTCAGCACGCCAAGTTTGGCAGCGACATCGACAAATCGGTTGTTGCCTTCGTTGTGATAAAGGCGGCACCGATTTTGTGGTACTGGTTGCGGATTGGTCCCTGGAAACGGAGGGACATATTCACCTCCTACATACAGGTCCAGGAGGCCATCGTTATCGTAATCGGCCCAGGCGGCGGTTTCTGACGAAATCGGCTCATTCAGTCCGCAGGCAATCGTCACATCCTCAAAACGACCATTTCCAGTGTTCCTGAGTAATGACATTCTCATAGGAATCTCCCAACCGCCGCGGAGAAGCAGCACATCCAGATTCCCATCGTTATCGTAGTCCGTCTGAACTGCATTCAGCACATAAACCTGATCCGCCAGGCCAGCCTCATCTGATTTGTCGATGAAGTTTCCGTTGCCGTCATTGACAAAGAACGACGCCCCACGATCGATGTCCAGAGAAGTGGTAAACAGATCCGGGAGACCATCTCCCGTAAAGTCATCAAACACACTCCCACCTGCCTGATTCGGTCCCCGGTCAGTCAGCCCTACAAGAGTCGAAACATTCAGGAAGCGCCCAACATCAACGGACGAGGCAAATTTATCCAGCGGAATCCGGTATTGCAGTGGTACTTGTTCCGGATACTCTCCCACGGTCATTGAGGCGAGATTCAATAGCCATCGGACACGCACATCACCTGGCGCTATCTTCAGGTATTCCGTAAAGATCCTCACTGCTTCCTGGGACCCGGATTTGTCCTGATGAATTGCTGACTCAGCAATCGGGAGAATACAACTGGAAGGGCCTACACACCGAATGCAGTTCTCAAGTTCCCCTCGGCGAAACGCCAGAATCCCGAGAATCGCGCGGAGATTTGCGTGAACCTCAAACGGCATCTCATTTTTTTCGCCGATTGAGATCGATTTTTCTATGGCCTTGACCGCTTCTTCCAGCTTTCCTTCATAAGTCAGCAGCAGTCCAATCTGGAAGTACAGGCGAGAGGTTTCAAGATCCTCTGGTCGCCTGGATTGAATAAATCCCGCCAAAACATCCTGCATCTCAAGTAGGCCAGCTTTTCCACGCATCGCCAGGGCGCTTCGCAGGTCTGCCAGGGAGTCCGGATTCTGAATCAGTCCCGTGTCACCATTTGCCAGGGTAATTCCAGCATCGGCCAACTGAGATTTATCCAGGTAAATTTCACCGTTGTGCAACTGTCTGGCTGGAACAGGACCGGAATCCTCCTCGGGATCCCCGGCAAGCGGCGAAGCAGGCTTGTCAGCTTTGTCGCCGCTTGTTTGATTGATCATCCGCGCCATGATTATCGCCGTAGCGATTAAGCAGACCGCGCCCAGAATAAGTGGAAGTTGAGGTCGTTTCATGGTTCTATCTCGAATGGTAACGGGTCAGTCGTAAGCGACTCAAAAGACGCAAAGCTATTCGGAAGTCTTACTCAGTTGGACTCGCCGGCCAAGATCACGACAAACTTCCGCTTGCTGAATCTCGCCAATTCGCCCGTAAAGTTCTGCCAAATGGCTCCATGTCCTCGGATTGGAAGGGTCAAGATCAGCCGATTTTCGGGCCGCTTCGATGGCTTTGTGATTTTCGTTGAGCTGAGACAATACGCCGGAGTACCTTCCCCATGCTGCTGCATCATTGGCCTGAACATCAAGATAGGCTTGCAGCAATTCACGGCCTGCATGAATTTCCCCGCGATTCAGGTGGAGTGTTGCTGCGGTCAAGAGCGTCCGTTCGCGTTCGGGATCCATCGCCAGGACTCGGTTACAATACTTCAGGGACTCTGTTGTCTGCCCATTGATAGCAGTGCACGTTCCAAGTGCTTCCAGAACTTCGATGTCATCAGGACGCAGGGTGAGCACGGCTTTAAGGATTTGCAATGCCTGCGCTGCGAAGTTGCGATTCGTGAAACGCTCTGCTCGTTCGGCCAGCCACATTCCTCTGGCTTTGGCAACAACAACTTCAGGCAAACGCTTTTCAGCATCGTCGAATAGCTCGGGAGTATCAAACTGCTGGTTTTCCATTGAAGACTGTGCTTGCGGCAATCGCAGAATCCGATGGTCCGTCTGTGTCGTATGAGGAACATCTGACGCATCAAGCCTGGCCATGTGGCATGCAATGCACGAATCATCACTCTGGCGTTTAAGGCGTTCTGCCTCCTCCAGCGAGCAATCACCGCTACCGTTACCGTGACAGGTCAGGCATCTTCCACGGTAAAAAGAGCTGCGATTCTCTTCTTCGATTTGCGAATGCGGATCATGGCAGCTTGTACAACCCATCTCACCTTTGCTGGCAAGGTAGCACCCGCTGGATCGCATTTGCTCCACCTGGCTGACCGCTCGAGTTCGGCCATCATCCGTAGTTCGTTTGCCGCCGACAAAAATAAGGTACGTATCCTCAATCCGGTTTCCAGGTACAAAGCCGCCGAAGTGACTTCCATCTCGTAGATAGCGACCTTCACCAGACAGATGACATTGCGTACAAACATCTTCCCGGCGGTCCAGATCAAGTCGCGCGGGGTTGATAATTGGATCCGAACCGACCAATTTCTTCTGCTCGTGAAACGCGATATGGTCCACCCCTGGACCGTGGCAGCGTTCACAGCCGATAGCAATTTCACGAAACGGAGGGTCATCAAAAACATCTGTGCGACTCGTCAGGTTCATTTGCCCTGCATGACACTCAACGCATGCAGACGGCACCCGACGACTAAATCGCCGATGGAATGGCAGTTTGAATCCCGGAGAGAGATCCCATCTTTTTCCATTCGCGTACCAGCCGATCGGGGACATGTACAACATCCCTTCGCGATTGAAAAGATATGAGCGTCCCTGAGTACCTGAGCCAACCACGAACTCGATCCTGACCGCCTGATCATAGATCGTCTCTCCATTGTTGTCTGCGAGACGTTCATGATGGAAGACGCCTTCTTCCGTCCGAACAATCGAATAGTGATGGCGACCATCTGGCGAGAAGGAGTTATGCTGATCGTAATCTTCAAGCGGCGTTTCACTTCCGATCCGCCACATCGACTGCCCCATACCGCTTGAGTGATAGGCCGCGGCGACTTCGGCATGACACTCTGTACATCGCTCGCTTCCTGCAAACTTTGTGGTCACGTCGTTCGCCGTCTCGCGACTCATGGAGCTGACGTCCTTGGAAAGATCGCTGACAGTCAATTGGGCTTCAGGACTTTTAAAAACACCCAAGACGGCGACTCCAGCCGCAACCAGGACCGTGGCCAAAATTGCAATTTGGATTCCTGTTAAACTGCGAAGGTCCATCATGATTTGTCATCCGCAGACCAAACTTATGAAATCGCCCATCGTTAACCAACGCTGTATCAGGGTCAATTTGCGTGATTTGTTAAAGGCAGAGCGTGCCGAATCTGCCGGACGAATGCATCTGGAGACACCCGCCCTGCCAACAAAGCCACGATGCTGGAAGTTGAATCTTGTCAGGCAGCACATTTTTGAGATGACTCAACTGTACCGGCATGCTTTGTAAAAGGTCGGACTGCCTTCATTCTTGGCAGAATAGCACAAATCCAGTTGACATTCGCACATCCTGCCGTATAGCGTAATGAAATTGGATAATTTAGCCGATCGAGTATGTGATCTTGTTCAGATACAGGTCGCAGTTTTTCGCAAAGGTCATGTGACCCTATTTCGGGTACTCACCGTTTTTCGTCCTTTTTAAATTTTTCGCGTTTTGCAAATCTCAGTCATTGGTCCTTTCCTCTATGCGAAACTTCATCGTTCTTGGTCTCTCGATTTTCGTTGCGATTTCTGGTTGCGGCCCGGTCGTTCAGGAAGCGAAGCTTTTTCCTGTCAAAGGCCGAGTGACCCTTAACGGATCGCCACTTGGCGGGTGTACGTTGGTCCTTGTGAGTATCACTGCTGACGCTGGTGCAGACGATGCGTACACCGGAAATCTGAACGATAAGGGCGAGTTTGAGCTAGCTTCTCTGAAGGGGAAAGCTGGCGCTGCTGCGGGGAAGTACAAAGTTACGTTTCAGATGCCCGCAGCTGAGGATGTAAATTCTGAGGCCTCTCGGCAGGCTGCGATGAAGGCAATGATGTCAGGGGCGGGTAAGCCACCTGAACCGAAGAAGGCTCCGTTTCCTGATGAGTACAAGTCTTTCGAAACTTCGCCGAAAGAAGTCGAAATCACTCGCGAAGCGAATGATCTGCTGATTTCGCTCTAAACCTGTGATCGTGTGACTTCAATTTTTAGTTGTTTTGTTGTTATTTATTAACCAAAGTGAGGTGTGTATGTACAAGACCCAGAATCGAAAGCTCTTTAGGTGGGTTCGAGGATTCACGCTTATTGAGCTCTTGGTTGTGATTGCAATCATTGCAATTCTGATAGCGTTGCTGCTGCCTGCCGTGCAGCAGGCCCGTGAAGCGGCGCGTCGAACACAGTGTAAAAATAACATGAAGCAATTAGGGCTTGCCCTCCACAACTATCATGACACATTTCAGCTTTTCCCTCTGAACTCGATGGGAAATCGCAACATTGGCACCAATTATATGACCCCTACATGGGGCCACGTTGGCTGGATGGCCCTGATGCTGCCCTATATCGAGCAGGCGAATCTCTATTCCTCAATCAACTGGAGTGCTGATGCGGGCCGGATTATGACCAACACAGCGCCAGCGTCCAACATCGCTGCTCGCCGCACGGTCATTCCTGGCTACATGTGTCCAAGCAATCCGCAACCGACTAAGCAGTTGAACGGGACTCCAGGCGGTGATGATTGGGGCTCAGGGTTGGACGGCGGACGGACAGACTATGTTGGAAACATGGGTTGGATGCATGCCGGACACCGTGACTGCCCGCAAGATCCATATGCAGGAAACTGGAATGGTGCTGCATGGGCTGATGCGTCTGATAACGGCCAAATGGCGGGTTGCAATGGTGTGATTGGCTGGCAAGGCTGCATTGGAATCAGCAACATCACCGACGGCACATCGAATACGTTGGCTGTCCTTGAAGATCACCATTGGGTGAACAAGAACAATCCCGCACAAATGCAGAACGACAACCTGTGGATGGGGTCTTATGCCATTCACAGCACAAAAATGCCTATTAACTGGAATCCGCAGGGAGATTTCCGTTGCGATCAGTGGAGCAGTATTCACACCGGGGGTGCTCATGGTCTGCTCAGCGACGGTTCCGTTCGATTTGTGAGTGAAAATGTCGCATGGCAGGTTCGTCAGGCTCTTGGAACTCGCGGTGCTGGTGAAGTTCTTGGTGAGTTCTGATATGAACTCGATGACTCGTTAAACTATGGACAATTGCGAAGTCCTTGGAATTTCCAAGGGCTTCGTTTTTTTGGTGGGCAGATTTCTTTACAGCAATTGCCCAGACTGATGTCATGGTTGATACCAAAAAATCCAGCTCTGAAAAAGCAGGGGTGGAGAATGCCATGATTGGATCGGCAGTGGTTATAGAACAGACGCAATCTGATCGTGCAAAACACACCGGGACGAAGTTCCAATGGCTTTGGGGCATGTTTCTGGCCGCCCTCCTGTCGGGCGGTGTTGTCTTTGGGAACCACCACTGGATGCGACACAAGAAGGACTCATATCTCAGTCGATGCAAGTCAGCGCAAAAAGAAGAACAGTGGCTTGATCTGCGGATAATCAGTGCACAATGGTCTGCCTGGGATTCCTCGTCAGTTGATGCGATTTTATATGCGGCCGATGCAGAAATGCACCTGGAGGACTTTGAGTCGGCAGTGAAATATCTCTGGGCGATTCCGGATTCTGACCCCAGAGCCCTGTCATCGCTTGTCGCTTTGTCCAAGATGCAGTTTGGCCTGATTAACCGACCACTCGATGGTGTTCGGACCTGTGAAAGGATTTTGCGCATCGACAATCGGGCTACAGCTGCTCATCATCAGTTGATAGAGTTTTACGCAGTGACCCTGCAAAAGCGAAAGCTGGAACAGCAGATCCGATTTGCCATTGACTGCCAGCGTGAACCGCCCAGAGCCTATGTCTATTTGTTTCTGATGGACACCATGCGTATTGCTGGTGCCAGTGAGTCAAACTCCCGATGGCTTGCAGAAGACCCAGAATCTGAGCTGTTCGACGTCGCACGTGTGCTTCATTTGCCAGAACCCGAAAGTGGTGTCAGAACGTCATCCGGCGATGACAAATACTCGCTCGCTGACGGGCTATTCAAGAAGTTTCCTGACAATCTGGAATTGCTGGCATACAAGGTGGATGTGAGCCTTCGCAGCGGAGACGTGCAGGCTGTATTTCAGCTTCTGTCAGCGTTGCCGATGGCGGCCGATGATGACAATCGATTCTGGCGAGCCAAGGGCTGGCTGCATTTGAATCGAAATGAATTGCACAAATCCAGTGAAGCACTCGACGAAGCGATCCGGCTTTTTCCAATGGATTGGTATGCCCGCAATTTGCTTGCCGATTTACTGCGAAAACAAGCCAGCCTGGCCGAGGCCCAACAGCTGCACGAACTTGTGCAGTCGGCAAGGCAATTGAGAATCCAGATCAACGCGATTGCGATTGACTCGGAAATACCCAATCCAATACTGACCGAACTTGCGAGGCTCGCTGAGCAGTGTGACGACTGACAGGTGGCCAAAGCTTTGAACCAAAGGCTAAAGCTGCTAAACATGCCTGGTCCTTTCAGCAAACAGCAACGTTGAATAAATGAGCATCTCTCCGACAGCTGATCTAATATCCTGCTTCTGATTTTTGGCTGGCGTTTCTGTAGTTGATTGCATCAAGTCCTATGTCAACAGGTGCTTCCAGGTGACTCCAATGCCTCGCGTCTCCGGCCACGTTGCAATCGTGAAGAACTCTGCGATCCATGCCTGGAGTGAAATGTGCCGTCATGTCGGGCGACGGGCTGGTTTAACGACGTGGCTGATTCTATTGGCGGCTGCGGGATGCGACTCGTCGGCAACCAGGACAACGAAGGGTTCCCCACGGGCGAGTCGTCCGATCGTTGTTCGAAAACCTGTTGTGCTCAGTACGATTTTCGATCTGCGGCAGCCTTTGGAAATTGAGAACAAGCAGGTGTCGGTGGAATCTCCTGTTTTTGATGATGTTGCGCAATCTGCGGGCTTGCACCACACGTACGAGCCAGGGGACAAAAAACTGCTGCTCATGGTTCAGCCCACCGGTGGTGGTTGTGGCTGGATTGACTTCGATCGGGACGGGAACTGGGATTTGTATTTGAACCAGGGAGGCGATCCATCTCTGCCTGCGTCTGCAATCCAACCCTCCGATCAGATTTTTCGAAACCTGAGTGATGGGCAATTTCAGTCAGTCACCGAACTGGCCCGTATAGACGCACGCGATTACAGCCAGGGAGTTGCTGTCGGCGAC
>JBDNHX010000006.1:0-33914 GCA_041688565.1 Planctomycetaceae bacterium | reverse complement strand
TCGTTTAACGGCAAGCCGAAGGCGTCGGTTTTCTGTTAATTTGGCTACGTCTACGGCTCGCCGTTAAACGAATTATGCCCAATCACTTGTGTCGGTGCTGATGCGGCTTTTGTTGAAAACGTTGAAGAGAATTCTGCACAGAGCTCAGCGTTGTGCTGTGTCTTTTCACCCACTTTTCGCTGCGGCATGCTGGCCCTTCCGATCATTCCCGAACTTCATGTGGAATCCCGCCAATGAACACTCTTCCTCGCCGAACGTTCCTTCGCTCTTCGCTTGCGGCCGGGTTCGCGGTTGCGACTGTTACTCCACAGCTTGCCAGCGCGGCGACGGCTGTGGAATCAAAAATGAAATTCGGACTGGTCACGTACCTCTGGGGTCAGAACATGGATCTTTCATCCCTGATCGATGCCTGCGAAAAATCCGGCCTGGGCGGTGTTGAAGTTCGAACGGAACACAAACACAGTGTCGAACCGTCGCTTTCTAAAGTTGAGCGAGCGGCCGTTCGCAAACAGTTTGACGACAGCCCGGTGGAACTTGTGGGTTACGGTTCCAACGCCCAGTTTCATGAATCCGATCCGGAAAAACTGAAGGCAAATATCGAACTGACAAAGCAGTACATTCTACTGATGCACGACTGCGGCGGCAGTGGCGTGAAAGTCAAACCGAACAGCTTTGTGAACGGCGTTGAGCACGAGAAAACGATCGAGCAGATTGGAAAAGCTCTGAACGAAGTCGCGGCCTATGGTCAGCAATACGGTCAGCAGATTCGAGTGGAAGTGCATGGTCCCGGGACAAGTGACCTGCCCGTGATGAAAGCCATTTTTGATGTAGCCGATCATCCCAACGTCGGTGTTTGCTGGAACTCGAATAATGAAGATCTGAAAGGCGAGGGCCTGGAACACAACTTCAATCTGGTCAAGTCGCGGTTCGGAAAAACAGTGCATGTTCGTGAACTGACGATGGATGACTATCCGTATCAGGATTTGTTTCGACTGTTCCACGGAATCGATTACGATGGTTGGGTGCTCCTGGAAGCTCGGACCGAGCCGGCAGATAAAGTCGCCGCGCTGATTGAGCAGCGGCTGAAGTTTGAAGAACTGGTTCGCGGCGGAAAAGGATGATAGATTCAGCGACGGGGACGGCTTTTCGACTCTGTGCTCAGGAATGATTTCGAGATCTCCCATGAAATTTATGATGTGCCGAAATCGTGTGCCTCTGGCTGTAATGCTTTGTGCGTACTCGATCGGCACGGCCGACGCACAGCAGGACACGACGATTGATGCGGTCATCGCATCGGTGAATGAGCGGCGTGATGCCACGTGGCAGATGGCCCAGAAGATCTGGGTGGCGGCCGAACCCGGTTATCAGGAAGTTGCGTCATCCGCCTTGCTTTCAGATGCCGCGGACGCGTCTGGTCTGAAGGTGATTCGTGGTGTCGCCGAGATTCCCACCGCGTTCACAGCGGAGTTTGGATCGGGAAAGCCGGTGATCGGAATTCTGGGTGAGTTCGATGCACTGCCGGGACTTTCGCAGGAGGCCGTTCCGGAACCGTTGTCGCGAGCCGACGGGAACGCCAATGGGCATGCCTGCGGACATCATCTGTTCGGCACCGCATCACTTTCGGCGGCCATCGCTGTGGCGGAACAAATTAAGGCCGGGGCGATTTCCGGAACCGTGCGCTACTATGGCTGCCCGGCTGAAGAAGGAGGCAGTGCAAAGGTGTTTATGTTGGAGGCTGGACTGTTTCAGGACTGCGATGCGGTGCTGCACTGGCATCCCTCCAGTAAGACTTCAGCTGGCGATCGTTCCAGCCTCGCGCGAATCGCCGTGAAGTTCCAGTTTCGAGGCCGTACGGCTCACGCAGCCGGTTCTCCGGAGCAGGGACGTTCGGCTCTGGATGCGGTGGAGCTGACAAATCATGCGGCTGAATTGATGCGCGAACATACCCCGGAGGAGACGCGAATTCATCACGTGATCACCAGCGGCGGCGATGCTCCCAACGTCGTGCCGGCGTTTGCCGAAGTTTATTATTATATCCGTCATCCCGAGGCAAAATTTCTCAAGCCGCTCTACTCCAGGCTCGAACTTTGTGCCAAAGCGGGGGCTCTTGCAACCGAGACTGAACTGACGATTCGGTACGAGGGCGGAATTCGCGAGATCCTGCCGAATCAAACGCTGTCCAAAATGGCTCGCCGAAGACTGCAGCAGTTTAACGACATCGCCTATGACCAGGAAGAATTAAAATTTTCGGCTCGCCTGCAGCAGCATCTGACTGAACCGCAGCCGATCGAGAGTCTGCAGAAAGTCGACGATGTGGATGGCACCATTGGCAAAGGATCGACCGATGTCGGCGATATTTCCTGGGTCGTTCCAACCACCGGATTTACAACCGCCTGCTGGGTCCCCGGCACGCCCGCTCATTCCTGGCAGGCCGTTGCTTCAGGCGGCACGACGATTGGTGAAAAAGGATTGCACCTCGCCGCTCGCACACTGGCAGCAACCGCGATCGATATGTTCCGGAGCCCGGAATTGCTGCAACAGGCTGCCGAAGAATTCAGGAAGCGACTCGGCAAAGAGAAATACGAATCTCTAATGCAACCCGGCCAGAAACCGCCACTGGATTATCGCAACCCGCCAAAGTCATGAAACAGAACAGAAAAGGCAGAAAAGTGCGAAGGCTTCGCCGTCCCTGCTGTCGGACTTGATCTTTTCTAATGCAGCGTCGGCGCTATCGACCATGACGCGTTCCGTCGACCATGACTTCAGCATCTTGCAACAATGTTTCCAGGTAACCAACCTGCGGATGATCTCGAAAGTGGCCGACGATCTGCGTCTGACCATCGGTATCGACGGAGGCAAATTGGTGTCAGACTATTCATCTTTTTGTCCTGGCGAAACTCCCTCCCCTGTCGGTGCTCCGCCGAAGTCCATTGGAACGTACAACGGATTTCGTCCTCGCTGAGGCTGGAATCCAATTTTCAGCTGATTGTGCGGCCTGCGAGCTCCCGCTTTGACGGCGATATCCATGACGTGCTGCCATTGGCGCCAAGTGTCCACAGTTCCCTGCAGTAGGGCCACGCCGTTGTCGACACGTACCTCGATATCACTGGCCTTGTCAAAGAACGACCATTTCAATTTCTCGTCAATCGCTTCCTGAATCTCGCTGTCACCGCGAGGTTCCCAGGCGTTCACGACAGTCAGGTTGTTGTTCACATGAACCACGCCGCGCTGCATTTCGGCGGTTTGCTGAGCCGCATATTTTTCAAACTTCGAATCCACGAGGCCAAACAGGTCAACGTGAGCTCGACGACTTCGGACCAGAATGTCTCGATCACCAACATATGAGTCGCGCAGCAACGCAGCTCTCACGAAGTCCTCGATTTCAGCATCGTTGACGTCTTCGCTCCACGCAACGTTTAAGCGGTTTCTAACGCGGTCCACGCCCAGAGTGTTTCGCGCGGCCAGCTCGGCGGCACGTTTCGCGGTCGCGTGACCAACGTCGCCGCGGAGTGTGACGACGGCGTCTTTTGATTCCACTTCGATTGTTTCAGTGAAACTCAACACGCGTGGATCATGCTTCAGAGTCAATCGCACAGCGTCGGCGATCGTTTCGTCCGATAGTTCTGCGTACCGTTGGAGATCGGCGTCGGACTCCATCGCGAATTGACGGATCAATCTTCAATCCCCGAACGTCAACTGATCGAATGCCCGAAACGGACGCCAGTTCTTCCGCGGTGTCTCGTTCGGCAAGCGTTCCTACCACACCGTTAAGAACAGCTGTACCTTCACTGACTACCACATCAACGGTGGTATCTTCGAGCATGGGCGACGCTGCGATGAGTCCTCGAATGTCGGCGGCCAGTTCTTTGTCAGGGCGATGTTGTTTTGGTTCCACGTCGATTCTGTTGTCAACTTCGACGATTCCAGCGACCCCCGCAGTAACGAACTCGGCTAGACGGCGTTCGGCGTGTGAATCCACTGTTCCACCAAGATGTGCGATGCCGTCTTTCACGGCCGCAATGATTTGGTAAGACTCCGTTGCCGAGTTCTGAGTCAATGCGTGTTCTACGTCCAGCGTCAGGAGATCATCCTTGCGATGAGGCGGAAGCAGCACCATTTGATTGATGACGGACCGCACGCCTCGCAGAAGTTTGGTGGCCTCGGTAGCTCGCTGTCGGCCTCTCAAACTGTTGATTCGCCCCGACAATGTCACGACACCTTCACTCACGGTGACATCCATTTCGTTGCTTGTCGAGTAAGTGAAACCGCACGAAAGGCGATGCAACCACTGTGCCATGAACAAATCCCCAGGAAGGTCAGCATTCGCATGGCCACTGCTAGTCGATGAGCGACCATCGCGGTCGATCAACTGTCGGTCTTGGGTGTCATTGATCGATGCAGGACGGGAAGTCTTTCGAAACAAGGTTCCTGTCTTTGAGCTTTGGCACGACCATTGCAGGATTGCAATGTTATTGATGCAGAAACCGAGGCGTGACTGACAACGCGGTCATTTCACGCGCTCTCCAGCTCGTAATGTTACGGTTGGAAATTAGTAAACAAGCGAAGGGAAACAGAAACATGAAGTCGATCATTACAACGCTGAGTCTGGCCGCCACGGTCGCAGTCACCGGCTGCAACACGAGTGTCGAAGACATTCAGGAATCACGGAACGACCACCAGGAAGCTCAGCATGACTCCGACCAGATGGTGGCGGATGCAACTCAGGACGGCAACGAGGACGTCCACGAAACACGCAAAGTCGTCATGGAAGATACCCAGGAAGAACAGCAGGACTTGAAAGAAGCCCAACGTGAAGGGGACCGCGAAATTACAGACGCGAAGAATGAGCGTGACGAAGAGATCGCAGAAGCGAAAACTGAAGGCGATGAGCTGGTCAACGAAGAAAAGAAGGAGCTCGAAGAGACAAAGCGTGAAGCGTTGAAGGACGCGCAGGCTGAGGTCAACGAACGTCAGGAAGAACTGACGGCTCAGCAGAAAGACGTCACAGAAGCCAAGGCGAAAATAGCAGAAATCGAAACGCGACTGAAAAACGCCACGGACGACGACCGCAAAGGCGTTCAGGAAGAACTGAACGAAGCGAACGAAGGCCTTCGTGAAGAGGAACAGGACGTCGCCGAAGCGCAGAAGGCGCTGGATAAGCAGGAGAGCGATCTGAAAAAGGTCGAAACTGCTGCGAGATAGTTGTCACTCTGTAATACGTGACCATACATCAGGCCCGGATTGTTTGACATCATTGTCAAGTCGTCCTGGTCTTTTGTGATTAAATGAATGCTCATCGGCTGATCACAATCTGGCGATATCCAGTTGACGCAGCGGCCAAAACGCTCAAATTTTTTTCCGAAAGGACACCACCTCCCATGCCACACGTAGAACCTCTCGACCTGATCAACGCACCACATGAAGCGACGAAGATTCTGACCTCCATCAAAGACAAGTACGGTCAGATCCTGAGCATTTTCGGCACGATGGCTCATCAACCGGAGGTTCTGAAAGGGATCGAATTGATCAACGACGGCATCCATAAAGACCTGCCGGGAACATTGCGAGAGCTTGCGTATTTCAAGGTCTCTCAGGTGAAATGTTGCGAATACTGTTCGCACTATCATTTCAAAGCCGCACTCAAGGCTGGCGTGACCACCGAACAATTGAGGGCAACAGAAGACTACGTGAACAGCGACCTGTTCAGCGACGCGGAAAAAGCGGTGCTGAAGTACTCAGAGGAGCTTACGAAAACCGGCAACGTCGACGATTCCACGGTCGCTGCCGTAAAGAAACACATCAGTGAGAAAGAGCTGGTGACGCTGGCCGCGACTGTTGCTCTGGCCAACTTCACGAATCGCTTCAACCACGGCCTGGGCGTCGAACTGCCATGATTCGGCACTTTAACCGGATTGTTTTTGGCACTGGCCCGGCAGTGACCCGAATCGCAAAACGCGGAGCAAAAGCCCTGAAGGTGGCGATTGCGGCGGCTCGCGAAGTCGGCGGCGAGTGCGAGTTGCGCGGTTGCAACCCCAGGACGGTATTCGTAGGCGCAGCCAAACTGATGGATGCTGTTCGTCGATCAGACGGCAAACTCATCAATGTCGGGTCAGCGTTGATGGACTGGCCGCAGCTTGTCGCCTTCTAGAATACTTTCGAAGGCGACCCACGCTGGGAACCGCGCGGTGGATGTTGCCGAACCGCCAGAGTCCGCTCGCGGAACTCGGCAGGAGTTTCGGGCCGCGCAGTCTCGCTCGTGGAAAATCTTGACGCTTTCCGCTGCTGCTCCATCACTGGAGGGCAACTGACGTGCCTGAACGAAGTTTCCGTGGATTGGCAGCGTCCAGTCGGGCAAGACGGGTTCGAGTAAGGTAGGTCTGATCGACAACAGCGCACTGCGGCCGATCAGCAGCCAGCGAACACGATTGCCCGGCCGTGGCAAGTCACTCATTCCCAAACCCGCCCCTGGCACGTCATTCGCTCGGTCAGTATCAGAACGAGCAGGAAGCATTCTGCAGATTCCATCGACTCGCATGCCAAGAAAGCCAGCCATGAGCAACAAGCCTCTGACAAACAATCCCAGTAACCGCATCGTCTGCGTGTTCGAAAACCGTGAAGCCGTCGACGCGGCAAAACGTGATCTCATGGAATACGGGATCAGCAACGACCGAATTCGCGTGTCTGAAGGAAAAGAAGCGGCCGAGAACGTCGACGCATCCACTCAATGGTTCGCCGACACCGACGAGGAGATGGATCATATTCGGCAGCAGCTACTCGCGGGTAACGTGCTGATGTCTATTCCGATTGAGGGAGAAGAGGCTCGCGATGCGGTCTATGATATTCTCAAACAACACCAGGCGTTTCGGATCACCCACTTCGGCCATTGGGTCACGAAAGTGCTTCGATGAAATGTAGTGAACGTCGTAAGGACTTTCGAGGGATTATCGCTGCGTGACGTTTTGGCGGGCCGAAACTCCTGACGAGTACTGAAAAGCGAAGCCGGGTCTCAGGCGTTTGTCTTCGACGGGACACTGAGCTGTTTTCGGTTTCAGGCGCAGATTTCACTGAGAGGACTTGATGGGAATGTTGGCAGCCTACACAACCGGGACCAGCGCTGACTTGACCACCGGTTCTGCCGCCTTCGTCCAGCGGTAGACGCTGACCGGAGGAAGATTCCACGGCACGAAGCAGACTTCCGGTTCCCCGAAAAGGCGTTCGGCAAGGCTCTTGATCTGATCTCGAACTTGATAGGCAACGAATGTGCCGCCGGGCGCGAGCACCCGATAAACGGCATCAATAATCTGCGCCGCCTGCTCGGGAGCGAGATTCGAGAACGGAATTCCCGACACAATGACGTCGGCCTGCCCGAGATCATGTCGCCGCATTAGAAATTCCAAATCAGCGGCATCCGCATGTTCGACAATGCAGCGAGCGTCATCGATCGTCTGCAAAATATCGACCAGTCCCGCAAAGAGTTCAATCGCCAGCAGTTTCGCGTCGGGTGGCATGGCGGTTAGCAGTGCCCGAGTTGTACTCCCATCTCCGGGTCCCAGTTCAACCACGCTGCGGGCGCATCCAAGGCAGGTAAGTTCGCGCAGCTTGCGGGTCAGGATCGGTGAACTAGGAAGCAGCGTCGCCATCTCCGTCGGTCGCTTCACGAACAAGCCCACATAACACCACAGGCGAGTCAGCAGGTTCGGGTAAGAATGTGAAACCGACACTATGATTAGCTCTCCTGTCATCGTGAAAGTCGTCAAGACCCTCGGGTGCTCCCGTATTTCGTCCTGCGCCTGACGAACCTATTAACGAGTTCCGCTCCGCGACGCGTTTGGATCCCGAGGGGAAGATTCAGTCGCGCCACATAGCCAGGTTTCTGAACTTCGTAAGGAAAAGGGAAATAACATGGCAAATCGCGTGCCTCAAAAATCAAGCTTGTCGAACTCAGTACTACCAGTCGATCGGTCGTTCTCCGTTCGCACTGCTGGCTGAACGACCAGGCGAAACGCGGACAGCAGCCACGCTCGCATTTCATCGGACACCTCGAGCTAATCAAGTGCCTACTTCAAAAAGCTGCGGCTTTCGTCGGTGAGCGTCATGAGAAGGTCCTTGCGAGGGTAAGAGATTTGCAGTTGCCTGTTTCAACGCAGCAACCGCTGTGCATGGCAGCGGAAGTCGTCAAGGCTTTCGACGAGTCCCGTTGCGCCGACGATCGCGCAGACCGGGACTCTTGACGAGTTCCATTTTGTCTACAAGCATTGGGTCGCCTGGCGGCCGGACTGAGCATTAACGGCAGTACCGTTCAATTATTCATAGTAGCAGGCACATTCCCTGTGCCGCAGCCGCAGGAAGAACAGTGTTTTCTCACCTTGGCGGACGGCACACAGAGTGTGCCTGCTACTTTTTGAACGGGATTGGCATTAACGGACCACGCTCGCAACATTAACGAAGAGAACATCCCCATGAAAGCTTCCGATCTATTGGTCAAATGCCTTGAACACGAAGGCGTCGAATACATCTTCGGAATTCCGGGCGAGGAAAATCTGGACGTCATGGATTCGTTGTCGCGCAGTTCCATTCGGTTCGTGCTGACTCGCCACGAACAGGCAGCCGGCTTCATGGCGGCGACGTACGGACGACTGACTGGCAAACCCGGAGTTTGCCTGGCGACGCTGGGGCCTGGTGCCATGAACCTGGTCACGGCCGCGGCGTTCGCAACTCTGGGAGCGATGCCGATGGTGATGCTGACCGGCCAGAAGCCGATTCGTACCAGCAGACAGGGCAAATTTCAGATTCTGAACGTCGTCGACGTGATGCTTCCGCTAACGAAGCTGTCTCGCCAGATCGAAAGCGCCGATTTGATTCCGTCGGACGTTCGCGAAGCGTTTCGGCTGGCTCAGGAAGAACGTCCAGGAAGCACCCATCTGGAACTTCCCGAAGATATCGCTCGTGAAGAATCGGATCGCGACGTTCTTCCCATTGGTTTTTCGCGTCGACCAGTTGCCGACGCTGAAGCGATCAATCTCGCCGCGGAATTGCTTGCCGACGCGAAGGCTCCGCTGCTGCTGATCGGTGCCGGAGCAAATCGGAAGCAGACTTGCCGCGAACTGCGAGAATTCGTCGACCAGACCGGCATGGCGTTCGCGACGACTCAAATGGGCAAAGGCGTCGTCAGTGAAGATCATGACAGTTTTCTGGGCAACGCAGCGTTGTCGTCGAACGACTTCGTGCATCGGGCGATTGACGCGGCTGACGTGATCCTCAACGTGGGGCACGACGTCGTTGAAAAGCCTCCGTTCGTAATGGTTGAGGGCGGTCGGAAGGTCATTCACCTGAACTACACGGCCGCCGAAGTGGACCCCGTGTATTTTCCGCAGATGCAAGTTGTAGGCGATATCGCGGACAGCATCGTTCGGATTGCCACGAAGCTGAAGGGATGCGATGTGCCTTCACTTAACGGTTGCCAGTTCTTTCGAAAAGTGCAGTCAGCGCTCCGAGACCATCTGTATCGCGGCGCGGATGACGATCGCTTTCCGATGTACCCGCAGCGGCTTGTCGCGGATGTCCGCAGCGTCATGCCCGCCGACGGAATCATCGCGCTCGACAACGGCATCTACAAAATCTGGTTTGCTCGAAACTATCCGGCTTACCAACCGGGCACGGTGCTGCTGGACAACGCTCTGGCGTCGATGGGAGCCGGTCTGCCGTCGGCGATGGCGGCGAAGCTGGTTCATCCAGATCGAAAGGTCCTGGCGATCTGCGGCGATGGCGGTTTCCTGATGAACTCGCCCGAACTGGAAACGGCCGTTCGTTTGCAGCTGGATCTTGTTATCCTCGTGGTGCGAGACAACGCATTAGGCATGATTCAGTGGAAGCAGCAGCAACTGGGTCTGGAGAACTATGGCATGGAATTTGGAAATCCGGATTTCGTGCAGCTCGCCCATTCTTACGGAGCCACCGGTCACCGTGTGGAATCCGCTGACGCTTTCACGGGTCTCGTGGAAGAAGCGTTTTCCACTGGTGGAGTCCACGTCATTGATGTACCGATTGACTACTCCGAGAACGATTTCATTCTGCACAATGAGATCGCTCAACTCAGCAACGCCTTATGAAGGCGTCTTCCAATGAACTCCCCCACCGCGCAGGGCCAGCGAACATAAATAGCGTCGATACCAATGACTTGCATCAGGGAACTAGTGCTTTGTCAACGCTTATTTTTGGGTACGACGGACTTCCAGTCCGTCGAAAGAAGTCGACATCGACGGACTGGAAGTCCGTCGTACAAACACAGCTCAACCCCAACTTTAAAGGTTGACGAAGCACTAGACTGGCGACTCGTTGCAGAGTGAACTTTTGCAGTTCGAGACTTTGCAAACGGCTGGCCTGCGACGACTTTGTAGACGCATGGGGTTGAGTTTCGACCGTGGTCCACGCGACTGAATGATGAAGATCGTTCTGGATGCTGGCTACAGCGGCTTTGTTGGCATCGAATACGAAGGCAGCGTTCTCGACGAGTTCGCCGGTATCAAGGCGACGAAAGCTCTGTTGGAACTAGTGCGTGAGGAACTCGCATAACGCAACGGACTGAATCGTCAGGCGTTTGAAATTTGAATGAGACCAGGGTTCGAGCCACCATGCTCAACCCCGGTCATTTTTATTCTACATCCAGAAACCTGCGACGATCAGCTCATGGCGAACGATTCGCGAAGCAGCGCGGCGTTCTTTTCGCCCCAGGCAAAAGAGCGACCGGTCTTCAGATTATGAAAGACCACCACAGCCGGACTGAATAGCGCCGCGTCCATCGAATAAAAGTCGTAATTGGCGGCTTTAAACAGAGTCAAAAATGTTTGCCCGTAGGCCGCCGAAGAATTGGATGGCACCTTGGCACCAATCTCCGTGATCTGTTCGTCCTCACAACGAACCCACAGGTTCACCGTGGCACCGTAAAGGATAGAATCGTTCGTGCGGCCGATTCCATTCAGATCATTTTTTGCCACTGGAGGAAGCGGCGCGATGCCGGTGCCGCTCACGAGCGCCTCCAGGGGAAACTTCAACTCATGAAGCTTGTGCAAAGCGGTCTCAACCGATCGCGCCACCACTTGAATCGTCCCCGCCTGAGAAGCTGTCGGCGCGACGGCCAGAGTCAGCGGGCATCCGTCCGGCAACGACTTCTGAATCACAGAGATCGCTTCCTGTGACGGAAGACTGCCCGCTTCGAGAACTCCAACAGCGACGGTACCGTCTTCCGTCTCCGGCAAGTGGTGAAACAATTCTTCTTTTCGGGCGACGGCTCGCATCGGCCCGGAACCCATCGCAAAATATTTGTCCGCGGCCACTTTCCAGCCCGCATACTGGCTCATCAGACACGCAGCGACTGGATGGTCAGTACTCACCTGAATCTGAGGCACAGCTGGCAGGTTGGCATCCTGCGGCATCAGTTCCACCCTGGCGCGTCCCGACAGACAGATGCGAGCCAGCAATAGTCCGGCCTCAAGTCCACCTTCGGCGCTAACCCCAAAATCCAGCAGTCGGACGTTGTCCGTCTGCTGGCATTTGATCTTCAACGCCTCCGCGTGGGACTCGGCGAAATCGGCCAGTTGCACGGCCTGTTGATTCAATAATTTGCTTGTCACGAATGCACTGCCATCAGAAAAGAAGGAGATGAGTTGAGCCCTGAATGGTATCGAATTCCTGGCGGCCGGGAAGCTGGCGCGATGGCGCTGGTCGTGGACCCGTATTGTTAGAAGGTTACGATCCCTCTGAATTCCGGCTCAAAACTTCCGATGCGGCGATTTGTTCCGCCGCTGATTTCCGGACACACGTCGGCCGACCAGCAAAGCGCACATGTGATTCTCGTTGTGTTTATGATCCGCGAGGCGCTCGTCGCGATTTTATGGACCACTCGACTGAAGCCATGAGAACAGATCACGGATGTCCTGTGGTTTCAGAAGTCGGTATAGAGCTTCCGGCATGTGCGAAACCGGGGACTCCTGCATGTCTTCAATTTCGCTGGTGCTGATCACCTTCCGCTCGTTCGTCGAAGTCACAATCGTCAGCCCGCTCTCATCTCGCGCAACCGCCAGGCCGGTTTCCACTCGTCCGTCGGTTCGGTGAATCACCACACTGACAAATTCCTTGCGAATCACGCTGCTCGGGTCTACCAGACTGATCAAAAGAAAATCTCGATCCGCACGATTGGCCGTCGTCAGGTCCGGGCCGAGCTTTGTCCCTTCACCGAACAAGTGATGACAGGCTGCGCAATGCTTCACGAACAGTCGGCGGCCCGCTTCCGGGTTCCCACTGCCCGCTCGCAGATCGTTATTGAGCCGCCTGACTTCCGCCAGCTTTTCTTCCACGGTTGCGCCCTGCAGTCGCCCCCAATGCTTCGTGACCAGACGGTCCAACTGTGCGTCGTTAAGCAACGCGACCGTGCGAATCTGATCCAGCGGCGTTGTAGCAGCCGGCATTCGGCCTTCATCGATCGCGGTCAGCCAGAGCAATGCTGAAGAAGGACGGGCCAACAGAACACTGCGGATCTCGGATTTCAGATCTTCCGGCGATGAGCCCTGATGCAGCTCCAATAGGCGAGCCGCGATTTTCGGTTCTTCCTGCTTGCCAAGAATTCGCACTGCATTGATTCGCACAATCGGCGAACTTTCTGATTCGGCCAGTTTCAACAACGGCTCAACCAGTTCATCATTCAGCGGCGTCGGAATCATCTTTAGCAGCGCCGCTCGGCGATCCACCGCCACAGAATCGGACAGTACATCTCGCATCGCCGCATCGAGTGGCTCTCGATGGCCAATCATAATCGCCAGCTGCTGCAGCGTCGAATTCTCCGGATTGGCCTGCCATGCTTTCAGAATCCGCGATGACAGCGGATGCCCCTGAATCATCGCCGCCTGTTTCGTCAACGCGTCGCCCGCCGGTGCCTCCCGCCATCCCTCAAGAACTGAATTCCACAGGGTGTCACGCGACGCATCATCCGGCGCTGCAGCGAGCAACGCATCGACGCTGGTGATGCCTGCCGCGGTAGATTCGGCCGCATATCGCCGGACCAGTCTCGGCATCAGCCAGTCTCTTCCAAGCCGCGACTTCCACAACGATGGTCGGACAAAACGCTTCATCACTTCTTCACGGTCGCTCGTGCTGTGCCGCTCAACGGCCCACCACCAGAGCAACGGCAGGCACGGATCGTCGCTGTCGATGTCGCGATTGATATTGGCGTTGATAATAGGCATGGCTTGTGCCGCCGGCCACCGCTGCGCCGAACACGCCAGCTGTTGACGCACTTCAATGGCCAGATCCTGCTCGGCCAGTTCATCCAGTCGTTCGGCCATGTGCATCGAAAGGCTTCCGGTGTCTCCCAGCAGCCGCACGGCCCATGCGCGAACAGACGCATGAGGACAGGCAAGAAGCCTTTCGGCCAGCGTCTCATCAAAGGCGTTCAGAGACGCGATGGTCCAGAGCGATTCCAGAGCCAGCTGTTCGTCATCGCTGTTCCCACGCTTACCAAGTTCGGTCAGCACCGAACGATCGTCCCGACGCACCAGCTCCTGACGGGCTCGTCGGACATACCACTGGCTGCGGTGTTCATGCAGCTTCAGCAGTTGATCGGCCGACAGAGTTGTAAAATCCTGAACGGCCGAGAACGATCGTCCTTTGGGCGCGATTCTGAAAATCCGTCCGTTAGTTCGATCCCACTCCGCATCCGGATCGGGATGAGCCGTTCGTGCATCATGCCAGTCCGTCACGTAAACAGCACCGTCCGGCCCCATCGTCACATCCGTCGGCGCAAACCACGAATGGCTCGACTGCAGCAGTTCGCCCCCGTGAGAAGTCTGAACTGTCGAACCGCGGGGAATGATCTGATGCCAGTAAACGCCATGTCCCAGCAGATCGCCCGCGATGTATTTGCCCCGCATCGCATCCGGAAACGCGTCGCCCTGATACACGATTCCGCCAACGGTCACGTGACCACCTCGAAAGCCGGTATGAGGTGCATGCTCAAAATAGCCATAGGCATGCGGGTTATGGAGCGCCCCGTGTTTGGCAAACGACTTCACAAAATTTGCGCCCTGCAGTCCATGCAGCAGAACATGTCCGCCGTAATTGGTGCTGTAAAACAAACGGCCGGTCGCATCAAAATCGAGCCCCCAGGAATTCCCCCCGCCCTCGCAGAACAGCTCAAACTGTTTCGTCGTCGGATGATAGCGCCACACACCCTGTTGAAATTCGATGCCTCGGATCTTTGCCGTTACCGTGCTTCCCTGGCAACCATAAAGCCAACCGTCAGGACCCCACGTCAGCGAATTGGCAACGCTGTGAGCGTCCTCCATACCGAAGCCTGTCAGAAGCACTTCCGGATCGCTGTCAGGAACATCGTCGCGATTTCGATCGGGATAGAAAAGCAGGTAAGGCACATTCAGAACGAACACTCCGCCGTGTCCGAACGCCAATCCTGTTGTCAGATTTAAACCGTCGACAAAATCATGCCCAGAATCCATCAGCCCGTCGCCATTCGTATCCTCCAGAATCGTAATCCTGTCGGCACCCCGCGGACCATGCGGCGGCGGTTCGGGAACTCGGTCGTATTTCGTGCGCGAGAAGCGATCCACAGCGACTCGCTTCAGGCCTTCCGGATTCGGATACTGCAGATACTGAATCACCCAAAGCCGCCCCCGATCATCGTGCTCAATGCACACGGGCTGACGGACAAGAGGTTCACTGGCGACCAGCCGCACTTCCATGTCAGCCGGCACTGTCATCGTGCCCAGCGATTCCTCCGGAGAAAGCTGCTGTCCTGAAATCGGCTGCTGGCACTTCAACAACAGGAACAGGAAAAACAAAAATCGTCGCTGATGCCGAATGACGCAAAGCGGCCCACGTCTCATACCACATCCTCAATCTTGTACTATTCGACTGTCCCTGACTCGTGCTTCCGAACTTTATCGGCGAGCCTTCTGTTGCTGACGATAGTACTTCAGCCCGGGAAAGAAAAATGTCATCGCTGACATGATCCCAAACAATGACACGCTGAAGTCTGGCAGGTCGCTGTATTCAATCGCCGCCATCACCAGCGACGTGGCAAACATCATGGCCGACTGAACATAGAATCCACCGGACAGAATTCCGGCTTTCACCAGAAAAACCATCCCGGCGATCGAGCCAAGGACCGGTGAAAATTCCAGCACCGGGCGATGCATGATCGATTCGACCCAGAACAGCATGGACGACGCAATCATGCTGCCGCCCCAGACGTGAGCGATCTGGCGTTCGACAGCCGTGATTGGCCCGGATCGATGTCGCAGATTCCAGAAGATCGCAGCCCACAGCCCAAGTCCGATGACCCACAGGCTCACAAACGGCCAGCGGTCTGTGACGCCCTGAAACTGCATAAAGTTGGTGATCAGGCAAAGCATCAGGACGACCAGACTGTGCCACATCCACAGCAGTCCCCAGTTTTGAAGAATAGCCGCGTGGTGCGATTCGCGAAACAGGCGAGTCATCACCTGAGCGATCGTGGATGACCGGGCGCTGACGGGTTCGTTATTCAGCCAGGCTCGCATATCAGCGGCAAGTGCCACAGTGGACGGATACCGCAGATCCTGTGGCTTCTGCAGGCACTTCATGACGACCATTTCCAGGTCCGAATCCACGGCCCGATTCAGCATGCGGATGTTGGGCGGATCCTGTTCCAGAACCATCAGAACCGTATCCAGCGGCGACGCGGCCTGAAACGGCGGTCGTCCGGTCAGCATGGCAAACAGAACAGCGCCGAGACTATAGATATCGGTGGCCACGTCGATGGAATCCGTCTGCCCGGCCGCCTGTTCGGGAGACATCCAGGCCGGTGTTCCAAGAATGGCTCCGCTCTGAGTCAGGCTGACCAGTTCAGAGGTCATCCCAGCGGCCGCCGACGAACGCTCTTCCACATTGACTCGTTTCGCGAGCCCGAAGTCCGTGACGAACGGTGTTCCGTCGGTCGCGATGATAATATTGCTGGGCTTCAGATCCCGATGGAGCACGCCGGCTCGATGCGCAGCGCCAATCGCGTCCACAATGGGGATCAATAGAGCCACCGCTTCCCGGGGACTCATCGGGCCATTCATCAGACGCTGCGACAAGGTCCGGCCTTCGATAAACTGCATGCTGAACCATGGCTGACCGTTGTGCTCGCCCACCTCATAGACAGGCACGATATTAGGATGACTCAGACGAGCCGCCGCCAGCGCTTCCGCTCGTAGTCGCGCAAGATCCAGTGAGGACGCGAATGCCGCATTGGGAATCATTTTCAGGGCCACTGTTCGCTGCAGACTTGTCTGGAAGGCGCGGTAGACGACTCCCATTCCGCCGCGGCCCAGTTCCTGCTGCATCTCGTAATCGCCAATGGTCGATCCAATCGCGGAACCCGCAGCGTGTGTTCCGGAAATCTGAGTCCTGCGTGAACCACCACCGGTGAGATGATTAAGATCCGACGACTGCAGCAGGGCGATGTCGTCTGCAATCTGGGCGGTGGCAAACAGCTCTCGCAGGTCCTGCTCCAGCTCCGGATGCAGCTGAATCGCCAGTTCAAGCCGTTTCGCAGGGGAGCCTTCTTTGGAATCCTGCATCAGCTGATCAAAAACCACCGCCAGGCGTTCATCGCGGTCTTCCGAAGTGCTGGTTGACATGAGATCCTGATTTGTTGCAAAAGATGCGGAAATCAGGGCACTTACGTACCCCGCTCGCCGGTCGGATTCCTTAAGTCCACGCCATTGTCCTTCTCCGCCGCGGGGGGGGAGAAGATGGCCGACAGGACGGATGAGGGGGCCTACGAGTGCAGCTTGCGTTGCTCAAACAATACCGCAAAGCCGAGGCCGATTAAACCGCCACAAAAGAAACAACAGCCCGCCAGCTGGGTCAGGAGACCTGCCCACAACAGCGTCTTATCTGGCGGATGTGAGCGTTGTCACCCCGTGGTCGCTGTTTGAAGCCTTCGGCTGGAACGGGCTGGTGACGCAACAGCAGGGCGTGTTACGAATCGGCAGCTTCCGATATTCGCGGTTCGACTACATATCCGAAAAGCACATGAGTGAACATTAAAACCCCTCAAATAGCGGTGAATTTAACGACTTAGTGATTGCCATCTCCCAAAAGATCCCCTTAGGTAGTTGAACAATCGCGAAAACTTCGGGGGAGATCCTATTTTCTCATCAATTGGACCGTGAAAACCGATTTACACGGGAATCGCTTGTGGTATACTCAATTACAGATTCTTCTTAATTCATGCCTTTTATTTCAGCGTCTCTGACCGGGAGTTCCTCAATTGATTTTTCGCGCTTTACTTTCAATCGGCTTATTAAGCATTGTCGGCTGCGGCACCCCCGGCATTAGCGTGAATCTCGCTCCTGTGACGGGTGTAGTCACCAAAGAAGGCAAGCCATTGGCCGATATTAAGGTGATGCTGGAATCCCGCGACCCAACCTCAAAAGCACCAATGCTTTTTGGTCTGACGAATGCGGAAGGCAAGTACGAAATTCAGACATCTGCGGGCGAAAAAGGTGCGCCAGTTGGGGTATACAAGGTGTTCCTGACGCAGACTCAGGCCCCGGCGGAATTTGATTACTCAAAGGCTAAATCCGGTGGCCCGCCAAAAGTTACTGATGTGATCCCGGCAAATTATCAGTCCTCAAACACGACTGAGCTTTCTGTAGACGTCATTGCAAGCGGTACGAATTTCGATATCGCAATCAAGTAGTTGCCCGATGGGCTGGTTTCTTTTTTTTGTCATTTTCATCAGGAGTTGGTCATGAAAACTGGTGTTAAACGTGGAACGCGACAGGCGTTTACATTGATTGAACTGCTGGTGGTGATTGCGATTATCGCAATCCTCATCGCCCTGCTGCTGCCTGCGGTTCAGCAGGCTCGTGAAGCGGCTCGCCGCACGCAGTGCAAGAACAATCTCAAGCAGATTGGTCTTGCGATGCACAACTACCATGACGTTTATGGTCAGTTCCCGCTCAATTACGAGGCCACTCGTAATGGTGATGCAAACGGCCGTAACAGGACTTCTGTGTCTTGGATTACCGCCAGCCTGCCGTACTTTGAACAGGCCGCCCTGTATCAGACCATTGACTTCAACACCATTTCCGGCACTTCCTACAACGCTCTCAACAACACGGCCGCTCAGACCGTGCGATTGCAGAGGCTAACCGGTATGATGTGCCCAAGCAATCCTCAGCAGCCGCTGGGGAATTTTGCTGGAAACTACGCGGACAATGGTCCGTGGCACGGAAATGGTCGCGACTTCCAAGCTGCTCGAACCGATTACGTGGGCAATATGGGTTGGGTTTTCACAGGCTGGAAAGACTGCGGGACCGATATTCCACAGGGAAATGCTCCATGGGTAACGCCTGACCAGCCATACAACGGCCAAGCGGACGGTCTGGCCCGAGTGGCCGGGGTGTTCTGGTGGATGGGGACCGCCAAGATTTCTGATATTGTCGATGGAACCTCAAGCACCGTCGGTGTATTCGAAAATCATCATTGGAACGCCTCCAAGAGATTCCCGGCAGAGCAGAACAAGGCGGCTGCGTGGTTCACTCCAATTGGGGCGATTGATACGATGCACAAGCCAATCAATTTTGCACCAGATGATGTCCCAGGTGGTAACGGCGGCGAAGACACCCGTTGCAGTTCATTCAGCAGTACTCACGTCGGTGGAGCTCAGGCTCTGCTGTGTGATGGGTCAGTTCTGTTTCTCAGCGAGAACATCAGCCGAGTTGTTTATCAGGCGATTTCAACTCGCGCGGGTGGTGAAGTGGTTGGCGAACTTTAATCGTCAGCCGTTTTTTACGAGTCGATCCTGCATTGTGGATTAGATCTCCGAGGCCTCAAGGGTATCATCCTTGAGGCCTTTTTTTGTGACGTGAGGAGTGGTGAATGTACCGAACGCCATGCAGCTGCTTTGCTCTCCTGTCATTGCTGCATCTTGTCGGGTGCACGGCGCAGGAACCGGCTCCTCCGGAGCCACTTAAGTCGCCGGACGAAGTGATTTCTGGAACGGCTGACCTGGAGATTGGAACCGTGGAATTGCCGACCGCTTTGTCGCCGCTCAACGACAGCATTCGGCTAAAGGATTCCCACACCGAACTGGGCGTGGACTTTACGTTCGAGAACGGTTCCGATGATCGGGCGTTGATGGTACAGTCGACCGGTGGCGGTGGCGGGTGGATCGATTTTGACAGAGACGCATGGCCCGATCTGTTTTTCTTGCAGGGCGGCAATCCGACATCCTCACCACCACATTCGACAGGTGACCGCCTTTTTAAAAACGTCCACGGCTCCCGCTATTTAGATATTAGCGTAGCTGCATTACCCGCTGATCAGGGGTTTGGTCAGGGCATGGCGGCGGGCGATTTTGATGACGATGGCTTTGATGACATTTACATCACCAACGTCAGTGCAGATGTGCTGTTGCAGAATTGCGGAGATGGAACGTTTGCGGATGTGACGAATCAGGTGAATCCCGCCAACCGGCGATGGGGGGCCAGCGCTGCGTGGTTTGATCTCGACCGTGACGGAGATCTCGACCTGTTTGTCTGCAACTATTGCAAATACGACGTCTTCAATCCTGTCGTTTGTCGCAAAAGCGATGGTGCCCCCGGCATTTGTCATCCCGAGGCGCTCGATTCTGATTATTCAGAGTGCTTTGAGAACCTAGGGGATGGCCAGTTTATCTCCGCGGCAAAAAAATGGGGCCTGGCGGACAAAACCGGGAAGGCTCTGGGCGTTGTTGCCGCTGACTTCAATGAGGACGACATCCCGGACCTGTTTGTGGCCAACGACACGATGGCCAACTTTCTTTATCTGGGTAACGCGTCCGGTGCATTCTCTGAACAGGCGGTTGAGCAGGGATGTGCCTACAATTCGCTTGGACAATATCAGGCCAACATGGGGGTGGCTTGCAACGACTACGACGGGAACGGATTTCTGGATCTGTACATCACCACCTTTACGCATGATTCGAATACGTTGTTCGCCAATCTTGGGCCAACCGGTTTTCGCGACGTGACTCGTCGAGAAGGGCTCCATGCGCCAACGATCGAAACGCTGGGATTCGGAACGGTCATGACGGACCTGGACGGCAATGGTTCCATGGATCTTTTTATCACGAACGGTCACATTGATGACTGGCGTTACAAGAATGAACTCTGGAAAATGCCACCCGAGATGTTCACTTACGAGCATGGTTCGTGGCGAAAGTTGTCCGCGGAAACTGCAGGCAGCTTTCTGAAAGAAGAGCATTTGGGACGGGCAGTCTCGATGGCCGACTGTGACCATGATGGAGACACGGACCTGTTGGTCGTGCATCAGAATGAACCGGCAGCTTTGTTAATCAATGAGTCTACAATGGGGCATTGGCTGCGTATCGAATGTGTCGGCCGAACTTCCAATCGGCGGGCCATTGGGGCAAAGGTGACGGTACGTCAGGGAGATCACAGGTGGACTCAGCAGTTGATGGGCGGAACCAGTTATCTGACTACGCATGAGCCCGTACTGTTCTTCGGACTTGGAGCCTCCGATGAACCATGCGACGTGACCGTGCGATGGCCGAATTCGTCCGCCTCTGGAATTTCGAAGTCTGTCCCCGTCAATCAATACATCCAGATTATTGAACCCACCGCTGGAGTGCAGAGAACACTTTCCGTATCGTCACAAACTTCCTCATCAAAGATTTCTCAATAAACTGTCAACGAACGGATAAAGGTCGCAATGACGGCTCGAATTCATCGGCACGGACTGACACCGGGCGTCTGTTTACTGCGAGTGTTCTGCTTGAGCAGCGTCTGTGCGGTCGCGTTGTTTTCGTTGCCCGGTTGCAAAGATTCGGCACCTCCGCCGCCTGTGATTCAATCGATGCCGACGAAGTCTGCCACCAGCGGCGAACCCATCGTGGTCGCTCCACCTGCGGCCCGCCACCATGATTACGTGGGATCGGCAGCGTGTGCTGACTGTCACAGTGACATCAGTCGCAGTTATGCCTTGACGACCATGGCCAATTCCACGGCAGCGGTTTCTGATGCGCATCCGATCGAGACATATGAGGATTCGTGGGTTGTGATGTCACGGTTGTTTCGAGCCCATGCGCGGCACTCCAACGAAGGAACGGTTCACACCGAACAATTGATGGCTCGTGATGGTTCTGTTCTCTGTGAACACGCGGAAAAGATTGCTTACGAAGTGGGATCCGGAAAACGGGGCCGCTCGTATCTTCTGGAACATGGCGACCAGTTGATGATGTCGCCGCTCACATGGTATTCGGCCGCGGGACGATGGGATTTGTCGCCTGGCTACGCGAAGAACAATCTGCACTTCGAGCGTCCGGTGATTCACGCCTGTATGCAGTGTCACGCTGGGCGTATTGCACCCACAGAAAGCCCGCTCGCCGATCGTTTTGCCAGACCGGCATTTCTGGAACCAGGAATCGGATGTGAACGCTGCCACGGGCCGGCCGGGCGGCACGTGGAATTTCAGCGAGAACGTGAGCTTCGAAAAGTTGACCTCCAGGCGAATGCTGATCCGCTTGATGAGGCTGCTGATCCGATTGTGAATCCCGGAAAACTGGCTCCTCATTTGCGTGAGAGTGTCTGCAATGAATGCCATCAGTTGGGTGTCGAGCGCGTCCAGCGGTTCGGCTTTAATGTGGACGACTTTCGGCCAGGCGAGCATCTTAGTTCCGTCTGGGTGGTGTTCAAAAAAGGCGATGGTGGAGTAGGCTCCGACGGATCGACGGAAGCCGTGAATCAGGTGGGACAAATGGAGTCCAGTCGCTGCTTTCAGAAAAGTGAAGGCCGCCTGGGATGTGTTTCCTGCCATGATCCTCATTCATTGCCCCAGCCGGAAATGCGAACCACCTTTTATCGCGATCGCTGCCTGAACTGTCATTCATCGACAATGCAGACATGTTCCATGGAAGAGAGCGTTCGACTGCAGGACTCACCCGAGGATTCCTGCATTCAATGTCATATGCCGGCCTTGCCCACGGCTGATGTTCAGCACACATCACAGACCGATCACCGCGTCCTGCGAAAGCCGTCAATCGGGCAGCATACCGAGGCCTCGGATGCTCTTGAACTTGCGGCTGGGATGGATTCCGTCCCGGTCTGGGAAGTCCAGCGAGCTCGTGGATTGCTGATGGTTCGGTATGCGGTTGATTTGAATGATCCCGCGTTGGCGACACTCGCCTGCGAACTTCTGGAAAATCTGTCCTCACGCGGGCTGAATGATTCGCTCGTCGAGCATTCACTTGGAGAGGCTTATCTGCTTCAGAATCGGCTTGAGGTGGCTGAACAACACTGGAACAAATCACTCAGCCTGGACCCACACAACGAAAAGGCTCTGCGCAGTCTGGCGTTCGCGTTGCACGATGCGGGCCGCGACGCGGAAGCCGAACGGTTGATGGCCCAGTATCTCAGTCAGAACCAGTGGGATAGAAATATTCAGGGACGCCATATTCATGTGCTCGGCAGGCTCGGGCGTCATGAAGAGGCTCTGAAGGAAGCGGAAATAGCGGTCAAAAAATATCCATTCGACCGCCTCATTCGAGACTGGCTGGCGAAAGCCTACAACGCCACGTCTCGCAACGAAGAAGCCAAAATTCACCGGGAAATTGCCGACCGGCTGAGCCCGTAACGCCCGTAGCTCAACTGTCTTTTTTATACAAATTGAAGCCACTTGCTCTGTGGCATAACTTGATGAACAGCCGGTGGAAATGTTTATGGTGGACACGATCAAAAGCAAACGAACCGCGTGGCGTTGGGCGCTCGTGCTGCTGGTGGCTGCGGCATTGTTCATTCCGGGCTTTCAGTGGTGGTCGAAGAAAAAGACAGCGGAGATTGCAGCCGCCTGTCGGATGGCAGTTCGCAATGAACGCTGGGATGAAGCTCAGGACCTGGCCGATCAATGGGCCAGGCGAACCCCGAATGATGCCAATGCGTGGTTAAGTCTCGCGGATGTTGCCAAGGCCAAAGGAGACCTTGCGGCAACAGCCGAATGTCTGAGCCGAATTCCGAAAGACGATCCGCGTTATTTAAAGACGCAGATGCTGCGTGGAGATTTGATTCTGGATGGACTGAAAAAGCCGCACGAAGCCGTCAAGGTCTGGCAACAGATGCTGAGTGTGGCCCCTGATGCCACGGTGGCTCATCAGCGTTTGCTGTATGTTTATTCCATGACGCTTCAAAGACGTCTTTTGGTGGAGCAGATTCGTCAGGCGATTCGTCAGCATGCGGAGCAGCCTGAGGCGTACGGCTACATACTTTCGGCGCCCAATCTGCTTTTCACGGATGGCTATCTGCGTGTGAGTCAGTGGCTTGAGGCCACGCCGGATGATGAGACTCTGCGGGTTGCTCATGCCGTGTTTGCAGCGCGGACGAACCCGTCGCGGGGTATGAAAATGTTCGGCGTCAATTCCGTCGAGGCCGGGGACGAGAGCGGGGTGCAGAAACTGTTGAAGGAATATCCCGATAATCTTGAACTCAGGGCGTTCGTTATTGAAAAAGCGGTCAATGCCGATGATCTTTCCGGGATTGCAGCCGGCCTGAAGGACCTTCCCAAAGATGCCAGCAGAGATTCCAGGTTCTGGCGTTTTATTGGCACACTGCACGATTTTCAACGACACTCGGCAGAGGCAGCCAAAGCATTCCAGAAGTCTCTTCAGCTTCACCCGATGGACTGGAAATCGCACCATGCTCTGGCGACTGTCGAGCGGGTTCTGGGAGACGTTGCACTGGCCACGAAGCACGCGGATCTCGGTGCCCGCGGCAAGCAACTGGAGCGAGAGATTCAGGAGTTGCCGAATGCCGCTCAGGTCGCTCCTGATTTGCTCAGTCGATTGCTGGATTATGCAAAAGACTGCGGCGATCAGGATGTTGTGAACGGGTTGACCTATCGCTTGAAGTGACCTTCAAGCGATGCGTCGCGGGAATTCAACATTCCATTTTGGATCACCGGGCTGACGCCTGCACGGCGCGGCGAGCGTCTTCGATGGAGGTCCAGATACCCAGTGACACACCGCCAAGCATGGCCGCGCCTGTGGCCGCTTCTTCCGAATGACAGGCGACTTCCACGGGAACTCCAAAACGACGACGGACGGCTTCCACGAGCAATCGATTTCGCTTGACGGCATTGCCCGACATCGCGATTCGCTGCAGAGGATGCTTTTGACTTTCCGGCGACGTGGTCCAGACGTCGAACATCGATTGAGCAATACCTTCGAACACACTGACCAACAGGTTTAATGGCGTCAGATTGTCGGAATTAATGCCGTTCAAAACTCCGCGGCGATCTGGCTGATAACGGGTCCCCCGAAAGAACGGTTCGCAGAACAGATCGGCGGAATTCTCCTGCGATTCGGCCAGACTCTGCAGCCGTTCCCAGACTGAATCTTCCGAAAGCGTCAGTCCGAAGACCTGCAGCCATTGTCTCACCGTGCGGTTTACCCAGGCGATGGCATCGCCACCGCAGAGCCCCGCGCCGACAATCATAAACTGGCGGCTGACTTTCTGTCCGTCCTCGCTCGGATTGCCTGGAAGAATGCGTGTGTCCATCGGCAGCTGGCGCGCGAACTCGGGAACTCGCCACACAATCTGACCGCCCGTGCCAATATTGATCAGGAGCGAACCCGGCTGATCGGGAAGAGCGCTCAGCACAGACGCCTGATTGTCGCCGATCGCATTAAACACAGGCAGTCCCGCGGATAATCCGGTCGCCTGCGCCATGGCGGACGTCAGAGTTCCAATGATCGCGCCGCTGTCTTTTACCGCGGGCAGCCAGTCGTGAGGAATCTCAGCGGCCGGCAGCAGGACGTCGCTCCAGTCATCGCTCACCAGGTCATAAAGTCCCGACGATGCGGCGTGCGAGCGTTCGGTAACAGGTGCCTGTCCGGTCAGACAGCTGCCGATCCAGTCGGCGACAAACGACACATGAGCGACCTCGCCAGGCAGTTGCTGAAGTCGCCGCACCGCAAAAAGCGTCGTTCCCAAATATCCTGCAGAAAGTCGACAGCCAGTGGTGTGCATCGCGGACTCGGTGGCTCGCTGCTGCAGCTCGGAAAGCAGCGTTCCCTGTGGACCGGTTGAAAGCGAGCGACGGTCCTGCCACGTGATCACGTTGCCGAGCACCTGATAATCGCGGTTCAACAGGACCGTGCTGTGCATCTGGCCGGTGAGAGCAATGCCGCGGACTGGCTGCTCTGCGATGTGCTGTTGAAGTTCGGCCAATGCTTCGATGGCCGTGCCACGAATTTTCGCAGCATCCTGTTCGGCATATTCCGAAGAGAGTCCCGCGACGGAGGCCTGATGAGATTTTGTGACCGCGTACACGACGCGCCCACGGTCGTCCACAGCAACAGCGGAAATGCTGGTGGTGCCCATGTCAAGACCGAGGATAAGACTGCTCATGATCGTACACTTTTAGGGGACAGGGGACAGGGGACAGGGGACAGGGGACAGGGGACAGTTTTCAGTGGGCAGTGGGCAGTGGGCAGTGAACAATGGGCAATGGGTGTGGGGCAAAAATCTGGGGCTTCGTTACCGTCTGTTGAGTGGCCGGGGTATAACGCGGTTTGTGAGACTGATTCCTGACGGCCAGTTTGAGGGCTGCACAAGTTCGTCATTGTTCATTCCCACCACAGTTTTGCAAAACGCTCGCTTCTTCCGAAATGAGTTTGAGGAGTTCTCCCGAAATGAAGATTGCGTTAACGCTGGACATCGCGTTTATTGTCTTGTTGTCAGCCATCCTGATACGTCCGCGCAGCCCGAACGCCCGGTCGCTATGCTGACGAGCGCTGGGATTTCCGGCAAGCTCTTCGGAGTCCGCGACACATCGCACACGAAGCTCAATGATGATCTCGGCCTGCCCGACGATGCCGCGACAAAAGTGCTGTTTGAATTCGTGGCAGAGGCTTTGAAGAAGTCGATGCCTGACCGCAGTGGCGTGAACTTGCGTTAACTCATTTTGAGCCTCGAACTCAAATCCCAAATCCCAAATCCCAAGGTGCCGTTTGTGTCCATTGCCATTGCGGATGTTGTTGCTGACGATTGGGCAGTCATTGCCGCAGAGAGTGTTCGTCGCAGGATTCGCTGTTCAGATTTCGCGGCTCCGGCCGTCGGAGTCATTCTTGGCTCGGGTCTTGGTCCCGCAGCTGATCATCTTTTGAATTCAGGCGGCGAGGCGATTGAGTATTCCGAGATCCCTGGGATGCCGTATACTCAAGTGACCGGACATGCCGGGCGAATGGTGTTTGGGCTGGTTCACGGGATGCCGGTCGCCATGCTTCAGGGGCGAGTCCATTCTTACGAGGGCCATCCCATCGAGGACGTGCTCTTTGGGGCTCGACTTCTGTGTCAGCTGGGCATTCGCACTCTGGTGGTCACGAACGCGGCCGGAGGAATTCGCGAATCGTTTTTGCCGGGGGCTCTGATGCTGATCAGCAGCCACCTCCGCCCGCTGGGTTCACTTTTTCCAGACTTCTCCGGGATTTCGCTTCGCTGGCCGGGCGAATGCAGTTCCCACGGACGAAACTCACACCTTTGGAATGCCCGACTGCGAGAACTCGCGTTGGCGACTCGCACAGAACTGCAGGTTCACGAAGGCGTTTATGCGATGATGCCCGGGCCGTGTTATGAGACACCGGCGGAAATTCGAATGCTGCGTCAGTTGGGGGCCGATGCGGTTGGAATGAGCACCATCCCGGAAGCGATTTTTGCGGCTTCCCAGGGTGTCGATGTTCTGGGTGTTTCGTGCATTACGAATTTAGCGGCCGGACTTTCTGAGAATGTGTTGAACCATGCCGAGGTCACAGCGACGGCATCTTCGATTGAAGCCAACTTCGTCGCCTGGCTGTGGAACGTGCTGCGTGCCGTGAGCGGCGAAGAATGACATCGTCCCATGGCCTGTGTAAAAGGGATTCAAATGATTGAGAACCCCGCTTCTCCAGCCGCCTTGCGAGCCGCGCAGCTGAATGCTCAGACGCGAGTCCTTGCGACCTACGCGGGCCACCAGCAACAGATCATGAGCCTGATCCAGCAGTGTTCTACGGCTTCGACGCTCGAACACGCGGCGATTGCGGTGTTGGGTGCCGGCAACTGCCACGACATTGACCTCGTTCAGCTTGCCACGCGATTCGTCACGATTCGATTGCTCGACATTGATCGCGCAGCCTTGGTATACGGCGCGGCAGCCCAGCAGGCGATCAGAGACCAGTCAGGCAACTCGCGGCCTTTGCCCCTGGAGCTGATTGCACCCCTCGATCTTGCGTCCCCGCTTGCCAGCCTTCCAACGGACGCTGCGACGAGTGATGCAAACCTGCGCGAAATCGCCGAGTCGCTGCAAGCTCCATTTTCTGAGCTCCCCTGCCCCGCGTCGGATGTCGTGGTCTCGGCGTGCGTGCTGAGTCAGATCAACAGTGCGTTGCTTAATCTGATGACTGAACGGCATCCCCAATTTCTGATGCTGCTTCAGTCGTTGAGACGCGGTCATTTTCTGCGCATGCTGCAGCTTCTGAAACCCGGCGGTCAGGGGATTTTTGTTTCGGACGTCGTATCGTCCGAATCAACTCCAGCGATCAAAAAAGTCACCGACGCAGAACTGCCGCAATTGCTGGCTCACTGTTTGTCCACAGGCAATTTTTTTTCTGGTCTGAACCCAGGAATCATTCTGCAGGACTTTCAGACCTGCCCGGAAATCGCATCGCGGTGTCGTGACGTTCAGATTCATGCTCCGTGGCGCTGGCAGATGGGTCCGCGGACGTACGCCGTGTTTGCCATTACGTTTTCACGAGCTCCCAAATCGGGGCCCGAGTGAACTGAGCAAACGGGAAAGAGAAACATCAGAAATCCGAACGATGAAAATCGGCCGAATTTGCCGACCAGCCCAGCTCGCCTATTTTAAATTTCGGAATTCGAAATTGTGGCTGATGTTTCGGTCGAAAAGAAAGGCAATTATCACAACCCGACGCGTCAGCGAGGGATGGTTTGCACGCAGCTGAACAGCCAAAAACTCAATCCCTCACTGACGTTTCGGGTTTCGAAATCTGAAAAGGCTCAACTTCAAGACAGTGCCCACGTCGGCTCGAAGTCAGCCTTCACATTGCCTCTGTTCTTTTCAGTGGCTTCGGGGATAATGCGCGGCTTGTCATAGAAAACGTGGCGTTCCAATGCTTTTCAAAGCGGTTGAACGGTGTTCGTCGCTTGTGAAAGTAATACGACTCAAACTTGTTCGAAGTCGCCTTCGTGTGGATTCGTTGAAGCATGAAAGCCAAGCTCCATGTTGCCACACTGGCGGCTTGAACACGCAGGATTTTTTTCGGTAAATCTGGACAGATGCGATGTGCCCAAGTACTGAAAAAACAGCTCGGCTCGATCACGACAGTCTTCTTGAAGAACTGTTCGATCGATGGAAAGACGGCCGTGAACGCGGCGCCCGCCTCTCCGTGGAGGATCTTTGCCGAATATGCCCGGACCTTAAGCAGGATCTTGCGAGGCGCATTGAACTCTTCGAAATCGGTCATCAGATTTCTCTGGACCGTGGTCCTGTTGGCGCGGCTGATGCGGACAGTGAGATCCTGAAGACGAACAGTGAAATTACAAGCCTGACTTTTCATGCACGGGGCGGACTGGGGGCCGTGTATCGTGCGACGGAGAAGGAGCTCAATCGTGAAGTCGCGGTGAAATTCATTCACCACAATCTGGTGCAGGATCGTGAAAGCTGCACTCGTTTTCTTCTTGAAGCGGAGGTCACCGGACGTCTTGAACATCCGGGCGTTGTTCCGTTGTACGGTATCGGGCAGGCGGAGAACGGCCGACTGTTCTATTACATGCGTTACATCGACGGCGAAACGATGGACGATGCGATCGTTCGCTATCATCGAAATCGTTCAGCCGCTGGAGTTTACGGAGAACAGAATGTTGAATTTCGTCGGCTGCTGATGGCGTTTGTCTCCGTCTGTAAAACGGTCGCGTATGCGCACAATCGAGGCATTGTGCATCGTGACATCAAGCCGGCCAACGTGATGCTCGGCAAGTTTGGAGAGACCATCGTTGTCGACTGGGGACTTGCGATTCCCGTGGCCCGTGATGATCGTTTTCGAACAAGCGGAGAGATGACTCTGATGCCCGGCTCCGGCAGTCAGAACAGCACCAGCTCTGGTGGCGGTGCGGGAACGCTGGCTTACATGAGCCCGGAGCAGGCTTCGAATCTTGCGCCGACCCCGGCCAGCGATGTTTATAGTCTGGGTGCGACGCTGTACAAGATCCTGTGCGGCCAGCCCGCGTTCTCGGGTGATGACGGCCATCGTATTCGCGAAGACGTTGTTGATGGTCGCTTTGCAAAGCCATCGGAACGGATCAGAGAAGTGCCCTCCGCTCTGGAGGCTGTGTGTTTGAAATCCATGAAGCAGCAGCCTCGCGATCGCTATGCCACAGCTCTGGAACTGGCAGCAGACGTCGAAAACTATCTGGCTGATGCTCCTGTTTCGGTCTTAAGGGAATCGGTCGTTCAGAAAATCGGCCGATGGACGCGTCGGCATCGTCTCGCAGCTCAGGCACTTGGCGTTGGGTCCGTCCTGATTATTCTGGTCAGCATTCTCACCGCAGCATGGCTGGGGACTCTGGCCAACTCGGAGCAGCAGGCCCGCGAACGGGCCGACAGCATGCGTGAATCCGCCGAGGCTGCTCGCCGCGAAAACCTGCGGACGTCTGCCAGGTTTCTGGCGCAGTCGATAGCTTATGAAATCGATCTGCGGTGGCGACTTTTGGAAAGCGAAGCTCAATCGGAACAGCTGCGAAAAGCTTTGTTGGCGATCAATGCGTCGCCTGCCGACCAGAAACATTGGGAGCCGCTGCAGGCATGGCTGAACGAACGCAAACTGCTGAAAGGCGCGGCCATTAAGTCTTCCGGATGGAGCGTGTTTGCAGCCGACGGGACTCAAGTGGCCCGAGCCCCCCGTGCCAAAAGCATCGGCCAAAACTTTCGGCACCGGGATTATTTTCATGGCCTTGGACGTGATCTGGAAAAAGACGCCGCCGAAGTTTCCCGTTTGCAGCCTCTGCAGTATCTGATTCCTCGAACGCAGGATGAAGAGCTCGTTCATCTTTCCTGCGTTTATCGAACCGTAAACGGCGACAAACCGGTGGTTTCGTTTGCCGTTCCAGTCTGGGGCCACCCATCGTCCATGCCGGATCGGGACGTCATCGGCCTTCTTTCCATTTCCCTGGAAATTGACGACTTTGGCCTGCCGGAAAATGCGGTACTGTTTCAGGTCAACGAAAGTCAGATCACGCATCAGGCGGGCACTGTAATCGCTCACGCCAAACTGGCTCGTCGATCGCCGGCCGAATCATTGCCCAGCGTCAACCCTGCAGTGATCGACCGCGGTGAGAAATTGCGTCAGCGTCGAATGAACCCCGATAGAGGCGACGCCAATGTTGACGAGCTCATCACTGCTTTTCGCGACCCGATCGACAACACTGAAACGCTGGCAGCGATTGAGCCCGTGATTGTCGCCACACGGCCCGAGCATATTGGTGATATTGGCTGGATTCTGGTGGTCCGCGAAATGTTGTAAGTGCTTGCCGGTCCTTCTTGTGTGGAGAGAAACTGCAGGCGCGAAAAAGGGACATTCGACGTGGAGGGACCGAACCTTCCAGAGTCGAATATCCCTTAATGCGATCGGTGATGAGCAGGTCGCGGTTTCGTTGCGTATTCTGCTGTTCGCGTTGCGCGGGTGAGCAACTGATGCTGCTCGTACCGTTGCAACGGCGTGCCATTCAGAACGACGCGGGCGTCATTAGTTTGCCGGCGCTGGTGCGGCGGCAGGGGCCTCAATAGTGTTCACGTCATTTGTTTCAGCGTTTGCGTTGGTTCCTGGTGCAACTTCAACATCCGTGCGAGTTGAATCGTTGCGGTCAAGGTTGTTGGTGGCACGGTTCACATCATTAGTTGCACGATTCAGATCGTTGCGATTTACATCGTTACGGTTCAGGTCGTTACGATTCACATCGTTGCGATTCAGGTCGTTACGGTTAATGCCGTTACGATTGTTGTCGGACTGGTTGAAGTTGGAATTAACACCGTTGGAATTCAGGTTATTCCGATTCATGTTGCCCGACTGACCGGACTGCCACTGATTCGATGACGAGCCGCTGTGGATGGCTCCGGAGCCCGACTGATAACTAATCTGGTTGGCACTCACGCCGCATCCACCGCCGCTGCAGCCAGCTGTTCCACAGGCGTCTCCGTCCTGGCTGGAGCTGGCAGTGTTGCAGCACGCGGACTGGTCGTAGCCCGTGTAGCTGGCCTGAGTGTAGCCGCCGTAACTGGGAGACTCACAGCAAGCGCTTCGGCGGTGACGACGTCCCGCTTCGGACGTGCCTGCGCTCACAACGAGGGCAAGCATTGTGGCAAAGATCGTAACAGACAGCTGTTGACGAGACATAACAATTCACTCCATTTCAGTTAACAAAACAATCGGCCCGTTCGGGCCACGACTCCTGCAGCAAACAACCTGCAGAACTTTTCATCCAACAATATCTAAAGGATCGGCGACGGCTTTTGGCAGGCTGCCACCGTTCATAATTTCAAGCAGCGCCTCTCGCGAATTAGCTGTCGACCTGCGCTATCCGCTCTCCCGACTGAAGGGGGCTGGCGGACCATTGATCGGCGGGCGTCTGTGGAATCTGGTGTTATCTGCTCTGTGTGTGAGAGACAAAAAAAGCCGACGCGAACAGAGCCAATTAAGGCTTCATCCGCGTCGGCTTACTCATTAACTCGCCCTTCGACGATTCGCCGAATTGCGTTTTATTTAGTCGTCCGAAGTTGACCAAGGCGTTCCGCTGAATGCGAACCACCGTGGTTGGGTCAGTTATAACGGTGGCCAATTCGAAGACAAGAGGCCGATTGGAATTTATTGAACGAAATCAGGGCTCCCCTACCCAGAAAACGCGATGTGGATTTTTCCGAGTGCGACAGACGGTCCACAGTGTGGCTTGCATCTCCGAGGAGAGATCTCCGGGAAATGCTCCCATGCAGCTCGGGTTTTCAGCCGTCACGGCAGCGGATTGCTGGTTTTCGTGTCGGGTTCAGACACAGGGAGGCGGCTGTGGGGTGTGTCGAGCGGCACGATCGTATCCACCGACGACATGGCAGGATTGCTCTGCAATGAAGAGTCGGCAGCAGTGTCGGGCTTGAGATCGTCGTCGAGAATCATGATCTTCTGCCAAATCTTGCGGCTGATCCCGTTGGTCAGGGCTTCAATGTCGTTTACCGACTGAAGCACAACGCTGTCCGACGTACTTTGCGCATATAGTGCCGCCAGTTTTCCAACGAGCGACAGCATTTCGCTGCAATAATCCAGATAACGAGTCAGCTGAAATGCGGTCAATGTTCGTTGTGGCGACGATGCCGTTCGCTGACCGACTCCCACAACGACGTGACTCGGATCTTTCGTGAGCTGATGCATATCGATCACATGCGAGATGGCTCGCAATTCATTCATGGCCCTCAGTACGCGCGCACGCTTCAGTCGCGATTCCAGGGTGAAGAGAAACAGCAGAGCCGCTCCGAGCAGCACGGTGGCGTTGGTGGCGGCATCCAGTTCCTCGATGCTGAACCCGTCCGTGTGAACCTTCACATGCCGCACCACGTGCCAGCCAAGGTAGATCGCAATGCCAATGACGATCAGAACTGCCAGACGAATACCGGCGTTGTGTTTTGAAAGCCAGCGAATCCGCCCCGTGGTTTCTTCGGAGATGGCGAGCAGTTCCAGGCAAACCTTGCTCAGGCTTGCTCCCGGAAAGCGTTCCTGAATTCGGTTTGAAAGAGTTTTCAAAGTCGCAATGGTGAGTTGCGGATCGAGCGATCGATACATCCAGAGGCACTCAGTTAAATGAAGGAAAGATACTGAAACAAAAAAAAGTGCTCTGTCAACACTCAAAAAATGGGTCAGGAACCAATAGCCAAACGGCCCGAAGGGTGCTGCGCACTATTGGTTCCTGACTCCTTAAATTGACTTCGACAAATTGACTTCGACTTCCGACGCGCGCGGATCACGTGGCAACCATCAGGCTCCGGTGCGATTCCGCTCGTGGAGCGAGCCCAGCACGTAGCCCCACGCTTCAGCGTGGGGACACGGTTGTTTGCCAACCTCCGCAGTGGAACGGCGGAAGCAACCTAGGCGAGCGTCAGACTAGACTGAGACTGAAAGGTACCTGTTGAGTCTAAGGCGCTATCCGATTTGACAGCATGAAATCTCAGCCTTAGGTCTTTGGGTTCGGTAAATTTGTTGCTGCCGAGCGGCTTAATGATGCAGGTAAAGGTAACCTTCGCACCACAATCCGCCGTAACAAATGCGCCCCGTCAGGTCCGGTTTCATGCCCATGCAGATTGAGGTAACCTTCGCACCAAGATTCCGTGACTTCGATTAGGCCACACGCATAACGTGAACATCGCCCCCCCAGATTGCCAATATACGGCTCCGCGTCTGCTAAAGCATCGGCATTTTTGCGCGAATGTCTTGCTTTTTTTGACGGTGGAGTCTGAGTCTCCTGCCGTTAAGGACGTGGTCGTCAAGCAATTGTTTGGGGGAAGTCGATGACTTCCCTCGAATCGATTCCGGGGGCCGAGGGCACCGGAATCGTCCGAATCGGATACAGACTGGCGCATAAGAAAACCCTCCCTGGTCATTCTCGGGCAGAGAACCAGGGAGGGCTTCCAAATCATCGCCAGAGGCGGGGGTTTCAATCAATACCAATCTCTGACGACAGGAGTTTATTAAAATCCTCGGTCCGTCAACAGACCTCGTTACGCGCTGACACAAGTTCGAACAGTGCCATTCGTTCCTGACCCCTGAGACTTGACAGTGCAGTAAATTATTT
>JBDNHX010000300.1:0-6774 GCA_041688565.1 Planctomycetaceae bacterium | reverse complement strand
TCTGGTCGCTGGTGAGCGGGAGAGAAACCACAAGTCGTTGGTAAGAGGCAAGTCGTCTTTCCGAGACAACTCCGTCAAGTGGCTGCATCACAGCCCGGGCGTCGTGACAGACGTAGTCAACACACCGAAAGGCCCAGCGGTATTGGTGAAAGCATATGCTCCGATGAACGTAGCGGACAAGCTGGCTGGTCGCGTCGGAGACAAGGGTGTGATAGCTCGCATTATCCCAGACGACCAGATGCCTGTTGGAGCAGACGGCAAGCCTGTGGAGGTTCTCCGGGCATGTTGGGCGGTATTCCTTTTTTCGCGAAGCCCCCAACACTCTCGGCGACCGATGTCCCATCATTGTACGTGCTCGATTACCTCGAAAATAACATTCCTGTAGTTGATTGTCGTTATTAATAACCAATACACTAAGCTAAAATCTTTCATACATTATATGAAGATTATTTTCTCAAACTTTGGCTGTAGTCCGCTGAAATTACGTTTCCGAGCCGCCGAGCCACTGGGGTGTGGCTGGCATCCCGCCGACTCGCGTGAGCGAAAAAAAAAATAGCTTTTTCCCCAGCGTTTTTCGAGGAATTCATTATGTCCGGTGAGAATCGAAAGTTAGGCGGATCGCCACTCGAACTACGGCCTACTACGTAAACGATTAGGTTTTGGTTTCTGACATCCACTTGCGGCACCCCAGACACTCGCAGCTTGCCCAAAATGCCATCCATTTCTTGGCGGGATGCCAGCCACACCCGAGCCACTGTGATGTCTGGGCGATGTTTGCCTGACAAGAGTTGCCGCTAGAAGAAAGGACACGAAACATGAACGGAGATAGACAAGATGGGGCGATCAGCATTCAGCTGGGCTCTGGACGTTCGCTGATTGTGCCGGAGCCATTCTTCAACCATGTTGGTGACATCGTCATCGACAGGTTTGATGAGATGCCGACTGGCCAGGCCGTCCGAGGGGCGAGATCACTGCTGCGACCGCATGCGGCATCAGAGCACTCTCCGGAGTCATACCCCACTGTTGCCACGACCGACTTCATAATGGCGATGGCAGACCGTGAGGAAGTCCCCGTCACGGTGGTGGAGTACCAGGTTCGCGATGTGAGCCCTTTCATGGCGTCCAGTCCGTGCCGGAACCCGGGGATCGCGGAATTCATCGCCTCACGGAGCCAGGGAATCATCGAATATTCTGGAAACGTGTCGGCCGCGGAGATCATTTCTGATGTGTGTTTGGCCTCCCCCCAGTCCCCGGTTCTGGTTGTCACGCCACATACCAAGCAGGCAGAACGGCTCGCGCGGAGTGTGTTTGAAATCGCCCCAGATCTCAGACCGCTGGATCTCTCTTTAGGTTGTTTGCCGGATGGAAGGGACCCCGACGAGTACGATGAAGAGATCGGGACCTACCGGCTGGTATTCACGACGGTCGGCCATGCGGAAAGCCTTGGGAGGATCATAGGCACCGGTATTTCTCGGTTTCCAATCGTTATGTACACCCAAGCGGCGCGAGCCAACGATTTGATGCACCAGGGCATTACCCATGCCCTGGACTCCGCATTTCGACTGTTTGGACTCCACTGCACCAGTGAAAAAATGTCGCACGATCAAATCGGACATGCGATGCAGGTCTTTGGGCCTTGGTGGCTGGAAATACCTTCATCGGGCTACTGTCGATCCGCGATCTACGTTTGTATGGTTCCGAACAACCAGGCAATTCGCAATTTGACCGCCCGTGAATCGAACGCGGTTAAGGTGATTTCGCATATCCAGACCTGCAGTAATCGAAACGAGTTGATTGCTCGCACTGCACTGAACTTCGTGGAAGGACGCTTTGCCGGAGCCGACTACCAACAGTTCGAGGGCTGGCTCAATGCAACGCGAACAAGTGGAACGCAATCCGTGGTGATCATCTGCCGCACGTTCCGGCACGCCGCCCGGCTGGCCAGCAACCTGCTTGGTTGGCGCGTCTTTAGCCCCGGCGGATCTCCGGATCGAGTGGGGCTGAGTTCCGTGGATCGCAAACGTATTGAGGACTGCGCAACCACGGACGCCGACGATAGCCGGATTATCTGTCCGCTTGATTATCTGGATGTGTTTTTGGCAACCGCAGACCCAGAAATTCTGATTAATGCCGCTGGCGGCAGCCATGCCCCCACTTTTCCGGAGTTCTGGCTCTCGCACCGGACTGGGGAATCACGAAAGCGTTTGGTGGTGGACTTCTGGGATAACAACCATGAAGTCACCAGACGCCATAGTCGCTGCCGCAGGAAAGAATACGCAGAGCAGCAAATCATGCCCATGCGAAGACAGATTTCCCCGGATCGCGATCTGCAGCTCGTGGTCGCGAGACGTTTCCTGTCAAACAGTGTCAGACCGCCTCAATCGAGAGGGAGCAACGATAATGAGCGGTAATATCTGGACATCCGAAAGCAGCCGTGCGATGCACCAGCGACGCAGGTCAGCTGGCACTTTTCGGAACATTAATGATCCCATGCGCGGCCAGCCCGAGGTCCAAAGGCATCAAACCCGGCGGCAGCGTCAGAGAGGGCCGACTGACGTCGAGCGAATCGCTGCCGCAACCTCGCGGCCCTCCCGGCAGATTTACGGCGTGCAGCCGGGCGACAGTTCGACATTCGACATTGATAGAATCACAGACCACGAGAATCTGGCAATCGTGTGGCGCCATTTGAGGTCCACCGGCGGCCAATCGGCCGGCACGGACGGGATGACGTTTGATATGTCGGCCTCCGAATACAATCGGCTACTGCGTAACTCGTCAGAGGCTATTCGCCAGCGCAGGTATCGTCCAGCTGCCACACGACGGGTCCGAATCCTCAAATCGTCCGGCGGGCACCGAACATTAGAAATCCCGACCATAATAGACCGTGTGGTGGGAGCCTCGCTGGCAGAGGCAATACGACAACTAATGTTGGAAAGACTGCCGCGCCACTATGGCACCGGAGCGAGTTGTCATTCTATACTTGCGCGCATCACAGTCATGGCGGAGGACCATGGCTGGTATTTGCTCGCTGTCGATGATATCAGGGACTTCTACCCTTCGATCCCCAGATCACTGGCTATGGAGTGTTGTATGCGGGACGCCGATCGCTGGGGCGTCTCAGGACTAACGTTGGTCCAGCAAGGAATCCCCTGGCTCATGCGGCAACTGATATATGGTAACGAAGGTGAATCACGAGCAATCGGTCTGACGCAGGGCAGTACGTTTAGCCCTTTGGCAGCAGCGATTACTCTGATGAATGTTCTCGATTTGGCGATGGATCGGCAGATCGAAAATAGAATGATGTTGTACCGGTTTATGGATAATATCCACGTACAGGGTCCACATCGCTCTGAGGTTAGTTCCGTCATGGAGGAGATCCGGTCAACACTCTACCAACATGGGATGCAGTTGAAGGAAAGTGGCACAGTCACCAGAGATGTGCGCCAACCAACAACACAGACCATATTGGGCGTCCAAACAGTATGGAGAAACGACAGATTGTTGTTTGCCATACCCCAAAACGCATGGAGTAGACTCACGGAGAAGGTTTGTGAGTGCCTAACTGGAAACGGACCTGAACGGGCTCGGGCTACAGTATACGGCTTCATTCGAGCTTACAGACTAGCTTTTGGAGTTCAGGCAGACAGTGCAGTGGATCGTATCTACAGCCTGATGAGACGACAGGGGATCTATACGATTCCACGTCAGACCATCAGCCAGTGGATAGCTGAGGCTCGATCGATGTGGCAGATGGAACTCTCAAGGACCAGAAGCCCACAGGAATCACAGCCAACTCAACCGGAACACGACTCTATAGGACTCTGGGAGACCGGAATACCTGAAGAGCGTGCTCCATGGGGAGCAGACTGATGGTGTCTATACGATCTACTGGGATATTTGCGCTTCTGGTCGTCTGCCGACGAAGCACGCAGGTATCGATCTTGATGAGCAATCATCAGATCGAGAACAGAATGGTGTCGTACCGGTCTGTGAAATCCACAGACAGGGTCCACACCGCTTTGAGGTCGGGACCGTCATGGTAATACATACGGTCAATCCTCCAACACGGAAAGCAATGAAGGAAAGGGGTACAATCTGCAGAGATATACACCCAACGACAGAGCAGACCGTATTGGGCGTTCAAATGGTATGGAGACGCGACAGAAGGTCGTGTGCCACACCTGAAAACGCCTGGAGGAGAATTTTGGAAAGCCTTTATGGATATTTGTCCGACTCAGGGTCTTTAAAAAGCTCGGAAGTCGGTTCAGGGATCCACCAGGGTAGACCAGCCGACATTCAGAGTTACGGCAGATAGTCCAGTAGAACGAATCTACAACACAGTGAGAAGACAGGGCATCTCTACGATTCCCGATTAGACCATTGAGCAGTGGATCACTACAGCACGATCTCTATGGAAACTGGAACTCTACAGAACCGGAAACCCATAGGGATTAACTCCCGAAAGGAGGATCAGGTTACTCCAGGGCTCTGGGAGACCAGAAAACTTGAGGAGTCTTTCTCCATAGGGGATAGCTGAGGTGAAAAATTCGAATTTACTGGGATATTCGCGCTACTGCGCCTGCCGGCTTTACGCGCACCCTTGCGATTCTGGCAAAGGAATTCGTTCACGGCTTTGTTTCATAGGTCGTGTAAAAGTGAAGCAGATTTTTATCTGCTTGCCCCGGATGGCCCTTTGGCATCCGGGTCTTTTTGTTGGTTGCGCACGGTGGGTTCTATTTCAGCCTGTTTTAACTCTGACCCACGCTCGCAGCCTCAGTGGAGCACCCCCATGAGGAGTTTGAAACCTGCGTTTTCCGTCCCTGTCTTTTCAGTCCTGACGCATCCCGCGACGGAGGGGGCTAAGTGACGCTGCTAATGCGTTGCGACAGAACCGGAAAGTCCGGCAGCACATCCAGCACCTTCGGGATCACGGGCGCGTGGATAGCTCTTTGCACCACACACTGGCAGCGACATTTGCCGAAGATGGGAGCCAAATCCACAAAGGCAACAGCCGTGAAATCACTTCCGCATTTCGGTGGCTGGGATTGACCATTCTGAAGTCCGATACCACGATCAAAGATAACGTCGGCAGAATTGTCGGCTCGCCGGTTATAATGTATATAACATCAACATATATATTCCAAAATCTAATGTCAGTGGAATATGTGAATGCCCTGAGTGGCGACACAGCGGTTGGGATTGCAACTCTGGGGACAGTGAGGGACAATAATCGGTACGCGGTCTTGTTCGAAAACGCATGAGTCCGGGAGGTGGTTCTGACACCATTCGTTGCACCGTACCGGTTGACTTGTTGCCAAGAACTTTTCAACCGAATCTCCCATAGGACTTGTCCGCACCACGTTACTTCCGGGTTTGGCTCTGATCGCGTCAGTCCGCTCGCAGAACCGCAGGAAGTGCCACCGTTTGCCGGTGCATCGCCGAAGTGTCGTTCATGCCACTCCCTGAACGATCGCCAGCAGAAAGCAGACCACACGCAGGGCGTACCTTTCGGACATGAATCTGCCGTCACAGGGGATGCTTATGATAACTATTCTTGCCTGTCTACCGTTCGTGATAGTGGGAGTTGTGTTCAGTGTGTTCGCATATGTGTCTTATCGAATCTCGCTGAATCGCTGGGTGACTTGTGCAATATTTCTCTATTTTGCGCCTTGGCTGTGGATCAGCATCGAGGTGTTCTGCGTCGCCCTGGTTAAGTGCATTCAAATGTTTGGATTGCTGTGAAAGCCGTAAACACACGTTTGAGAGTTTTCCAGGTGCAGGTCGACAGGCTGCAGTGCTGCCCATGAAGTGAACCAAACTCGGTTGGGCGCTCACACGCATGGATCGTGCAACGAATATGGGCGCAGCACGCAGTCAATCATCAACGACTGTACAGGTCTGCTCCGCTGGTGCGGGCGGCATAACATCGACGCGGTCGTCGTCTGGGGGCTGTTGCGAGATGGACACGGTGGTCTGGAATCGGCCAAACCACTGTGTGATGATGCAGCGAAGGAGAATGTGCGGCTGTTGTGTGGCGTGGGGTGGAGATGCGCATGGCGGCGTCTATTGCGAAGGCGACTCACCGTACAACCTGGAACGACACTTACAGACGCATCCCGAACTCTACGCCGTCGACGCCGATGGCAATTCGACAAAATTCAGCATTGATGCTGTCGGAATCCGAGTCCGGCTCAGCAATACCAGCATACCCGGTCCGAGTGGATTTTATCACGCTTGCCCTTCGCGACCGGAGAACCAGGAATTCGTGGCGGAGTCTTTGACCTGGCTGTTCAAGAATCTGGAACTTGGTGGTGTGTGGCGCCCTGGTGAGTCCGGCAGAATGCCGTCAGGCTACAGGATTTGCAAGCCCATGGCATTGAGCGCGTGCATTCCGCGGGTAAGATCGGTCGAATTCTTCCCGCTACGATTCCTGATGGGCACAGCAACAATGGCAAAGAAGGCGACTTCAAAAGACCCCGTCATCTTCCTGATAATATCAGACAGAGGCATCCGATCCAAAGTCGCTGAAATGATACGGAAGAACGGCCATACGGTTGAGGAATACGAATCGGCCCGGGAGTTTCTGATTGATAAGGTCGACCACCAATCTGGCGCCGTGTTCGTAGACGCATCACTCTCAGAGATCTCTGGGATTCAACTGGGAGAGATCCTGGCTTCCGAGCGTGATGCCTTTCCCTGCGTGGTTATGTCTACCTGCAGGTATGCTTCACGGGCTTTGGCTGCCGGTCTTGACCTTATCATTAAACCTGTCAC
>JBDNHX010000037.1:0-95281 GCA_041688565.1 Planctomycetaceae bacterium | reverse complement strand
CTGGTTCGTGGATTTCGACCCCGTCCGCGCCAAACTCGACGCCCGCCAACCCGCCAGCCTCGACAATGCCAGCGCCGCCCTCTTCCCCACCACCTTTCAAGACTCCGCGCTCGGACACATTCCGCACGGTTGGGAAGTCGGTTCTATTCTTCGACAAGCAGACCTGTTGAGTGGTGGCACGCCAAAGACGGACGTGTCCGCGTATTGGGGCGGGGATGTTCCTTGGGCGAGCGCGAAGGATGTTTCACAGTGCGGTGAAGCTTTCCTAGTCTGCACTGAGAGAACGATCACGAAATTGGGCCTTGAAGAAAGTTCCACGAAGATCATCCCCTCGCTTTCCACTGTCGTTGTCGCCCGTGGTGCAACGACTGGAAGACTGACGATGTTCGGCCATTCGATGGCGATGAACCAGACCTGCTACGGGCTGCGCTCAAAGCTCGATGTTCCCTTTTCGCTGTACTGCCACGCGCGCCACTTCATCGAGCGACTTGTCCAAGGCGGTCACGGCTCCATCTTCGACACGATTACCACGAGCACGTTTGAGGCGACCGACGTGCTACTGCCACCGAAGGAAGTCCTGGTCGCCTTCGATAAACAAGTGACGCCGCTGTTCCAGCAGCTCCGCGCCAATCTCCACCAATCCCGCACGCTCGCCAGCCTGCGCGACACGCTGCTGCCGAAGCTGCTGAGCGGGGAGTTGAGCATTGAGGAAGAGTGCCGTGCAATGAAAGGAAAAGTGAATGGCCAAGCGTGATTTCAATCCTCGCGCGATGATGATGATGGCAATTGAAGTAATGCGCCAATCCATTTCTGAATCTCGGATCGATGGTAAACCCAGCCCAAAGGTTGGCGCTGTCTTGATTGTGCCGTATGAGCGAGCTATGGGTATGAATCCTGTGATCACAGCGCACCGTGGTGAACTACGAGAGGGTGATCATGCTGAGTTTACACTAATTGAACGGAAGTGCCGGGATAGGAAACTGGATGGAAGCATTCTTTTTGCCACACTGGAACCGTGCGCCCCCGGGGCGCGTAATCACCCGAAGCTGAGTTGTGCTGAGCGCATCGTGAACGCCCGCATCAAGGAAGTTTGGGTCGGCATTGAGGATGACAATCCGACTGTCGCCGGGAAGGGTGTCGCGTATCTTGAGAAGCATGGTGTCACGGTTAAGATGTTTGATCGAGAATTGCAGGAGGTGATCGCCAGGGAGAACGAGGCTTTCTTCGAGTGGGCGAGAAAACAGACCGTGAAGCCGAAGCCCGACATAATCAAGCTCTCGAAGTATGAGGATCCCGTCGCAGCCGTCGAGTTCAGTGATTTGTCTGAGGAAGCGTTGGAGCGTTACCGGTCCAAGGCGAAAATTGAACCCGCGATAGATTCGGAGGAGTTTAACCGGTTGTTGAGGCAGCAGGGTCTGCTCACGGGAGAGGGCAATACGGCCACGCCGACCGGTTTCGGTTTCCTCCTGTTTGGCAAGGAGCCGAGGAATGCATTGCCCCAGGCCGGCGTACTCGCCAGAGCAGAGTTGGCCGCGGAGAGTTCTTCGAGAGAAGAGTTCGGGCAAGCTATGGTGCTCGTCCCGGATGAGCTTGAGAAGTGGTTAAATAAGGTGTTACCGAGCACGCTCGACCGAAGCCGGCTGGAGCGACGCGAGCAAGTGGACTTGCCATTCGAGATGATTCGCGAGGCAGTGGTGAATGCCCTGATTCATCGCGACTACGATATCCTCGGCCAGAAGTGTCAACTCCTTGTTAACGCGGACACCATCATCATCAAAAGTCCTGGTGGCCCCATATCGCCAATTACTTTGGAGCAGATGCAGTCGTTCTCGGCGCCGACGAAGAGTCGCAATCCTGTGCTGCATTATGTTTTTGCTCGGATGGGTATGGCTGAGGAACAAGGTTACGGTCTGACCAGTTTGAAGAAGCACGCGGAAAAACTCGGGCTCCCGCTCCCGAGCTATTCGATGGAAGGCGATTCCCTCGTGCTGACGATTTATCGGAGTAAGGCTGCGGCGACCTCGGCTCTCGGAAAGGAAATCGTCGAAAGTTTGAGCAAGACGGAGCGGGCTGGATGGGAGTGGGTCGCAACCAAGGAGACGACGTCATCGTCCGAGTATGCATCCGCGATGGAGGTTCCCAATCGAACGGCACTAAATCATCTTAAGCGGTTCGCGGATCTGGGGCTTCTGGAAAAAACCGGCTCAGGGCCGACAACGCGATATCGAGTGATTCGCCGATGAGACTGCAGATTTACATGTCGAGCAATCCGCCAAACATCCCGCCAAAATGGCGAGATGGGGACCGCCTCTTGTGGCTGCCGCATGAATCCCGCCAAATATCCCGCCGTTTTGGCGAGATAGCCGTAGGTCAAGGTTGCCCATTCCATCGCTTACAGCAGTTCTTACGACGAGGTATTTTGTGCAGTGAGGGAAAGGCCATGGCAATCCCGACACTAATCCCGACAAAGTGTCGGGATAGGCAGCAACAATCAGCGTCAAACGGGAATTGCCACATTATGTCGCGATTGCGGAATCACAGCCAATGACATCTTCAACCTTCATCTTCGAATGCAGCAGTTCGACGTACCTCGACTGCGTCGAAAAGAACATCTTTGGTTCCAACAAACCGTGGCCGTTGGAGATCAAGGCTGGTGACTACTGCCTGCTGCATCACTACGAAATCGGTGGGCTGCTGGGGCTGTGGCAGGCGACCTGCGACGGCGGGAAGAACCTGGTGCCGAAGGTCTGGGGCGGGAAGTTTCCGTATCAGGTCAAGGTGAAGCTGATAATTCCGAAAGTCACTGACGTGCCGAAGAAAGTGCTGACGAAACTGGGTGTCGATGCGGCGGTGGGCAGGTTCGACAACTGCGTGGATGAAGACATGGCGGAAGATTTGGTGCGGTCGCTGCTGAGTGATGTAAAGTAAATGATCAGAAAAGGACATCTGAAGTGCCCGGTGAATCAATTGGAATCTGGAACGGAATGCTCGCAGGTTTTCGTACAGATCTCTGCGACATTTCCGTCGAAGCAGTGCTTCGCGCGATGAGTGATGACCGAGGTGGTAGTCGCCCTTTTTTGGCTGCCGCTACAGACGGGGAGCGATACTGGGTCAAGCAAGTCCAGAATCCTGCATCTCCTCGGGTTCCAGTGACTGAGCAGGTGATCTCCGGATGTGGACGGCTGATCGGGGCTCCAGTTCGTGCTTGTCGGTTAATCATGATTCCCGAAGAGCTGGACGGCGAGCTGCTTTCAAATGGGACCGTGCTACATCAGGGAATTGCTCACGGGTCGCTGAACCTCGAATACTCAGCTTTCGACAAGACCTGGGGGCCGGAGAATCGAACTCGCGACGATAATCGAAGACGCCATGCTGCGTATTTTGCGTTTTTTGACTGGTGCTGGGGCGATGACCGGCAGTGGCTCTATGACACCATTGATGACATGACGACCTATTCCCATGATCACGGGCATTTTCTGCCGGGTGGTCCCAATTGGACCACTGAAAGTCTGCTCAATCACCAGGAACAGGCCCATTCGCTGGATTCATCCCCGGAAGGACTTGACTACAATGAATTGGAGAGGGTTGCAGATAAGTTGGAAGGATTGACGGCTGCGGAACTGAAGACGGTGCTGTGTGGGATTCCGGTGAGTTGGCCGGTGGCGAATGAAGAACTTGAGGTGCTCGGATACTTTTTGGATTCTCGGCGATTGCCGTCAGCCCGCAGAATTCGACAACTCGCAGCGACCATCGCCCGCTGAAAAGGATAGATATCATGCCAAAATACAAATATTCAATCGTTCGGTTCGTCCCGTCGCCGACTCGCGGTGAACGAGTGAATCTTGGGCTGATCGTGGGCAGTGATGCGACCTCAGAATGGACGATGGAGATCGTCGGCAGGAAAAGCCGTGCGGCGAAGCTCGATGACGCGAGAGTGATGCCGATGATTTCTGCAGAACTGGAACGACTGCAACTTCGATTTCCAACTGACGATGACGCGCCGTTGCTTGACGGGCCGGAAATCAATGAAGAGTGGTTGTCTCAGATCGCTTCTCAGTCACAAAACGTAATTCAGTACTCGGCACCCCAGGTCGTTCTTGCGGAAGACGTGAACGCAGCACTCGCAAGACTATGGGACACTTTCATCGTTGAGAGCATACCTCAAAAGAGGGATTCCCTTTCAAAGCGGCAGGTGATGACTCAGTATTTGAAGACGCTGCAGAAACAGCATCTGGGGACCGATCATTTGAAATCACACGCACGTCTGAAAACAGGACACAGCACCGCTTCCATTGATGTGGCTGTCCACAACGGCGTCTGCAAACGACTGACGCAGTGTTGGTCATTTCAGGTGAAGGATACGGAAAGCGTATTGAACGAAGTGAAGGCGTGGGGCTGGACGATGAGAGATCTTCGTCGCTCCGGTGGGGCGATCACTACGCCGTCAGGTTCAATTGGCGTGCCAAAGAATGTTGAACTGTCGGTAATCTATGCCACTGCTGACAATACGGCTGACGAGTTCACGAACGAGGCGATTGAAGTCTTTGGTGACGACGAGGTGGGAGCACGAAGCATTCCGCTGGAACAAATGGAGCAACACGCCGCTGAGGTCGAAACACTGCTGCATCGATAGGCCAACCGATGTCACTCAATGAAGCGATTGTCGAAGATGCAGCCATGACTTGGTTCAGCGAGCTGGGCTATTCGGTCGGCTACGGTCCGAAGATCGCGCCGGGTGAACCGGATGCGGAGCGGTCTTCGTTTGGTGACGTCGTGCTTGTGGGACGGCTGCAGGATGCGATTCAGCGATTGAATCCGTTGATTCCCCAGGAAGGCCAGGAGGAAGCTCTGCGGAAAGTCCTGCGGCTCGATTCTCCATCCTTCATTGGGAACAATCGCGCTTTCCACAAAATGCTGCGGGATGGTGTCGAGGTCGAGTACAGCCGAGCAGATGGCTCGATTGCCGGTGATCGGGTTTGCTTGGTGGACTTCCTGGACCCGGCGGCGAATGACTGGTTTGTGGTCAACCAGTTCACCGTGATCGAATCACAGCACAATCGCAGGCCGGATGTGATCGTCTTCGTGAATGGGCTGCCGCTGGCGATCATCGAACTGAAAAACGCTGCGGACTCAGAAGCAACGATCTGGTCTGCGTACTCGCAACTGCAGACCTACAAGGTAGAGATTCCGTCATTGCTGCGGTACAACGAACTGCTGATCGTGTCTGATGGTTTGCAGGCTCGTATAGGCTCGCTCACAGCGAACCAGGAATGGTTTAAGGTTTGGAGAACTGTCGATGGAGAAGAACACGCGCCACGCGCCTCTCTGGAGCTGGAGGTGCTGGTTCGAGGTGTCTTCGAAAAACGCCGGTTTCTGGATTTACTGCAGCACTTCATCGTGTTCGAAGAAGACACGGAAAGCGACCGGCTACACAAAATTATTGCCGGTTATCACCAGTTCCATGCTGTGAATGCGGCGGTCCAAGAAACCGTCCGGGCCAGCGGGATGGAAGCGGCGATGATGGCTGCAGAAGTACCAGAGGGACATTATTGGGCAGGCCGAATGCACGGTGGTAAAGCGGGTGATCGTCGAGCCGGAGTCGTCTGGCATACCCAGGGATCAGGCAAGAGCTTTTCGATGCTGTTCTATGCGGCTCGGGTGATACGCTCCCTTGCCATGCGGAACCCGACAATTGTGGTGCTGACTGACCGGAACGATCTGGATGATCAGCTTTTTGGACAGTTTCAGAGATGCTCCGAATTGCTGAATCAGACGCCAGTGCAGGCAAGGGATCGTGAACATCTGCGCGAACTGCTGAAGGTGGCCAGCGGTGGTGTGATCTTCACCACGATTCAGAAGTTTATGTCGGACAAGGGCGAAAAGATGCTGCCGTTATCGGAGCGGCGGAACATCATCGTGATCGCTGACGAAGCGCACCGCAGCCAGTACGACCTGATTGATGGCCTGGCTCGCAATCTGCGCGATGCCTTGCCGTATGCGTCGTTCATCGGATTCACGGGCACACCGATCGAGCAAAACGACGCGAACACTCGCGCAATTTTCGGGGACTACATCAGCATTTATGACATCCAGCGAGCGGTCATCGATGGTGCCACAGTTCCGATCTACTATGAAAGCCGGATCGCGAAGCTGGGCCTGAACATCGCGGCACTGCCGAGACTGGATGCAGAATTCGATGAGATCACCGAAGGAGAGGAACAGACCAGTCGCGAGAAGCTGAAGTCGAAGTGGGCTGCTCTGGAAGCTCTGGTAGGTGACCCGAAACGCATCAAGCTGATCGCAGCGGATCTGATCCAACATTTCGAAAAGCGGCTGGAAGCGATGGACGGCAAAGCCATGGTGGTGTGCATGAGTCGCCGCATTTGCGTAGACCTGCACAATGCTCTGATTGAACTGAGACCGGACTGGGCCAGTGCGCCGGATGACGACGCAGAAGGCGAAAAGGGCAAGAATTGTGTCGTTAAGGTGGTGATGACCGGCAGCGCTGACGATGGGCCGGACTGGCAGCCGCACATCCGGAACAAGCTAAAACGCCGGAATCTCGCGACTCGATTCAAAGACAGCAAAGATCCATTTCGGATTGTGATCGTCCGAGACATGTGGCTGACGGGATTCGATGCACCCTGTCTGCACACGATGTACGCCGACAAGCCAATGCAGGGTCATGGTCTGATGCAGGCCATCGCTCGTGTGAATCGCGTTTTTCGTGACAAACCCGGTGGTTTGATCGTGGATTACCTCGGCCTTGCCGATCAGTTGAGAGACGCGCTGGCGACATACACCGACAGCGGTGGCACGGGTTCACCGAGCTTTGATGCGGCTCAGGCGATTGCCGTCCTGCTGGAGAAGTACGAGGTCGCGTGCGACATCCTGCATGGGTTCAACTGGAATCTGTGGACAACCGGGACGGGGCCGCAGAAGCTGAGTCTGATTCCGGCAGCTCAGGAGCACGTCCTGGAGCAGGAAGACGGCAAGAAACGCTTCATCCAGGTGGTGACGGAATTGTCGCGAGCGTTTGCATTGTGTGCGGCCAGCGACGAAGCGACTGAGATTCGCGACGACGTGGCGTTTCTGCAGACGGTTCAGGCGGCGCTCAGCAAGCAGTCATCCGGCAGCCGGAAGTCACCGGAATATCTGGACGCTGCGGTGCGGCAATTGGTATCGAAAGCGATAGTGGCGGAAGGGCAGATTATCGATGTGTTCACTGCCGCCGGTCTGAAGCGTCCGGATATCAGCATCCTGTCAGACCAGTTCCTTGCTGAAGTTCGCGGGTTAAAGCACAAGAACGTGGCGGCAGAGCTGCTGGAGAAGCTGCTGAAGGATGAGATCAAAGTCCGATCCAAACGCAACCTGGTGCAGTCGCAGTTGTTCTCGGACAAGCTTAAGCAAACCTTGAACGCCTACCACAACCGCGCCATCGCGACGCACGAAGTGATCGAAGAACTGATTCGTCTGGCGAAGGAGATGGAAGCAGCCGCAAAACGGGGTGAAGATTTGGGCCTGACCGACGACGAAATCGCGTTCTACGATGCCTTGGCCGCGAACGAGTCCGCCATCGTGGCCATGGGGGATGACAAGCTGAAGGTCATCGCCGCCGAACTGATCAAGATGGTCCGCAAGAGCGTGACGATCGACTGGAATCTGCGAGACGGTGCGCGTGCCAAGATCCGCGTGATCGTCAAACGCATTCTGAATAAATGGGGCTACCCGCCAGACCTGCAGGACGAAGCCGTGAAAACGGTGCTACAGCAGGCGGAATTATTGTGTGCCGACTGGTCCGATGCGTCGGTCTGACGTTGCGTCGCAGGTCTGGCGATTGATTTCGTGTTTCCTCCAGTTTTTGCGGAGCAAAAACCAGCACCCCGAAAGGGACGGGCGTGTTAACTCGAAGGGCCCCAGCCAATCAGAGAGTCAGAGAGTTTTGGCCGAAAATGCCCTGAGCCGGACCGAAACCGAGGGGTATCTTCCGCACCCCGAAAGGAACCGTCGCGAAACAGAGACATTGCCACCGTGACTTCGAATGTCGGAAACCGCACGAAACACTGGGGAAAACGAAAAAACGCCGAGAGGGACACTCTCGGCGTTTCGTGTTAACTCGGATGACAGCGAAAGTTCGCTGTTTTTGGAAAGCTCCCCCGATAGGACTCGAACCTATGACAAGGCGATTAACAGTCGCCTGCTCTACCAACTGAGCTACAGGGGAATTTTTTCACTTGTTTGGCACTCGGCGGGTGGGCTGAGTGGCAAAGCTTGTGAGAGGCCGGAAATTAGCGAGCGAGGTCCGGCGATGCAAGTCTGTTTCCGGGTGCTTATCGGTTCGATTTTGAATGAGAATCCAAAAACCGGAAAATTTCGCCGAATTGCTGCCGACTGGGTTTTCCTTCCAGACGGTTCATTGCCGCGGAAAGACGTCCACAAAATCAACGCTTCCGCAGACCCTTCACAGGGGACACCAAATGCGGACACATGGTTCGCTCGGATGGCAGGCGGATCGGGAAGGTGGAATCTGGATTTGTAACGTGGCAGGAATAATCAGGGGTTTACGGCGAATAACAAGGGCAGTTCCATCCCTCGCTGACGCGTCGGGTTCTCAGAACGACTCAATTAACATCCCGCTTGCGTTTTGCGGACGGCACATGGAATGTGCCTGCTGCTTTGGAACGAGAAAGACGAACGAGCCATGAGGATTTTGCCGGCCGGTTTTCTCGATGCGGGGTGTTCGCGGAGGAATGAGGGCAATCGATTGGTTTGTGAGCCGGCAACCGGTATGATTTATGAAAACGCGGTTCCTGAGGGACCGACGTGATTCCGTTTCGGCTTGCAAACTTGCGAGTCTCCTTCTGGAATATTGAACTCGTCGGTATGGACGAACTGCAACACGAATGCGGCGTGGCCGCCGTGTATCATCTGAACTCTGGCGACCTGAGTCCTCTGATTCCCAAGCTGCGGAAGAAAGACAAATCCTTTGTCGAACCCGCGTCTGAAGAACCGATGGCCGTGCGGAATCGGACGTCGCGTCTGATCCCCGGAATGCTGCTGGACATGCAGAACCGTGGCCAACTGGCCGCGGGGCTGAGCAGCTACAACCCGGCTCGCCTGCAGCTCATTCAGACACATAAAGACGTCGGCGGTGTGGCCGAAGTCTTTCGCATGAACCATGAAGGTCCGTACAAGTCGCTCATGGCCGAACATGCGGGCCAGGCGGCCATTGGTCATGTTCGGTATGCGACCTGCGGTAAAGACGACCCCAGCTATGCTCAGCCGTTTGAACGTCAGCATATCGCGCGTTCCAAATGGTTCAGCTTTGCATTCAACGGACAGCTGGCCAACTACACTGAACTGCGAGAAGAAATTCTGTCCACAACCGACTTCCACCTGACTCGGGAAACCGACACGGAAGTTCTTCATCATTTGATTTCGCACGAACTATCCCTCAATGCCCACGTCACGCCCGTTGAGTTGCTGCGGACACTTTCGAAGCGGCTGGACGGATCGTGGAATGTGGTGTTCCTGAACGCTCGCGGACACATGTTTGTCTCCCGCGATCCCTTGGGCATGCGACCTCTGTGTTATGCCGTAGAAGGTTCGCTGTTCGCAGCAGCCAGCGAAAGTGTGGCATTGACTCACCTCGGCTTCTCGGAAGACAGCGTCAAGAATGTGCCGCCAGGACATGTGGTGATCGTCGACGGCGAAACTGTGCGAGTGGAAAAGTACGCCGAGAGTCCGAAGAAGGCTCATTGCTTCTTCGAATGGATCTACTTTGCCAACGCGGGTAGTACGTTTGACGACGCGGGAGTTTACCTGTCTCGCAAACGTCTGGGTGAAGAACTGGCCAGGCGGGAAACCATCAAGATAGATGATGACGTGATCGTGGTGCCTGTTCCGGACACGGCCAAAGCCGCCGCGGACAGCATGGCGTTTCAGTTAAAGGTGCCGTCCCTGGAAGGTCTGATTCGCAACCGTTATATCGGGCGAACCTTTATTGAAGGCAACAACCGAGCGGACAAGGTTCGCATGAAGTACACGCCGCTTCCGGAAGTCATGGAAGGCAAACGCATTTTGCTGGTGGATGATTCCATCGTTCGCGCGACAACGCTGAAAGAACTGCTGGCGTTACTGCGTGATCGTGGGCGTGCAAAGGAAATCCACGTTCGCATCGCATGTCCTCCGATTATCGCTCCGTGTTTTTACGGCATCGATATGTCGACTGTGGGTGAACTGTTTGCCCCTGGTTTCATGACGGGAAATGTGATCACCGAAGCCGAAGAGCAGGCGATGGCGGATGCGATCGGCGCGACCAGTCTGCGATATCTGCCCATGGAAGCACTCGCATCCTGCGTAGGTCTGCCGGATCATACGTTGTGCCAGGCCTGTGTAAATACGATCTATCCGACGCCAGCGGGCGAGCGGATGTATGAGAAGGCTTTGCTGCAGGATGCTGCAGAAAAACTGGCCTGCGAAAATGGCTGTGAACCGGGTGACGCGGCCGAAAATCGCCAGCGAATCTACGTGTGATGAATGCCATGGGCCGCGTTGTGCGACCTTCGTCACTCGGAGAGTGACGCCTACTTTGTCAAATCGAGTGTTATTGGGCGTGCGGAGTGTGTTCGCTGGCGGTTAGAAGCGGCGTTCGGCGAGTTGGCGGATTTCGGATTTGTCGGCGGCCTGGTCGTCGTTCAGATCGTAGTGACCGAATCGAGTTCGCACGGCCACCGGGGCTTCGGATCGCATGACGATACCGTCGCCGTTGGTGTCGAGCCGCTTGAAGAATTCTTCGACGAAGGCCGTAATTTTCGCTTCGCGAGCGGCTGCGTCTGTCGCAAACAGTTTGTCACCAGCGACTGCCAATTCACCCGCTGTGGATGAGCCGGCTGGCGGTGTCTGCAGGGGTTCCGAGACTTCCAGAAAAACGACAGCCATTTCTTCCCAGGTCTGATCGCCCCAGTTGACCCACTGAGCGGGATCCGGGTTGAACGGATTGGCAGCGGAGTTATCGAAGGTCGTCTTAAACGTCAGCTTCCCGACCGAATGCAGCGGAAGCGGTTTCTCGAGCACATAAGAATGCTGCCAGTTGAAGTCGTACTGCGGCACCTTCAGCAGGGTTTCGGCATCTCCCGATTTTTCGGCGAACAGCTCGAATGATTTTCCGCGAACATGCATGTGAGGTGCAATTGCCAGCAGTTTTCCGTGCTCCGGCAGCCAGCGAATTTTCCCGGACACCTCGTGAGCCGCGGCGTGAGGCGGAATCTCAAATTCCTGATCGATGCCAATCAACGTGATCACTTCATCGGTGACGGTTTTCGGATCAGCAAACACAATCCCGACCTTCGAAAGATCCTGCTGCTCGGTCCCGTTCGTTGTATAGTGCATCTGGAACACAAAACGAGAACCCGCGGGAACTCGCCGCGCGTGCCCGGCCGGCATCGGAATCATTCGCTGACCGGGCACATAAGCAGTCAGCCAGCCAACACCACGGAATTCCTGATCGTCCGGCGGTCGAATGAACACAATCGCATGATGCACCACGGCTCGATTGCCGGGAATGACCTGGGCGGCCGAAACCCATTTTTCCTCCGTGAAGCCCGGATCAATCACGAAATACTGGTACTCCACGGTGCCCTCGGCCGGAATCCGAAACGGCTGTTCGCGCATGCTGACTTCCAGATCGGGCTTCTTTCCAATCTGCCATCCATCGGCGAACTGCACTCCGCCAGGCAGCTGAGATTCCTCACCTTTCGGCAGGCCAGCTGCGATCCAGTCACGAATCACCTGCTTGTCGTGTTCCGGCATCTGGCGAGCGTTCGCAAACGAGCCGTGAGCCGGATCGGCATGCCACGGCGGCATGCGTCCGTTGTCGATCACTTCCTGGGACGTTTCTGCCCACCCGACCACATCTTCAAACGCTTCCAGTGAAAACGGGCCGATCTCACCCGTGCGATGGCATTCAATACAGTGCTTCTGCAGGACTCGACTGACCTGGTTGCAATAGGTCACTGCGTTTTCGGCAAGAGGTGTCGTCGACGGAGCCGTCGGATGCCGCATCTTGCCAATCATGCAGCCCACGGGTTCGGTGCCAGCCACTTTCACCGGATGCCCGGCCAGAGTCTGTTCGATGGCACTGCGGAGATCGTTCTGAGCAGCCGCCTGACGATTGACTCCCGGCGCATACTGATCATCAATCCGGCCTTGATAGACCACACGGAGGCTCTTATTCAGAACAAAGACTTCCGGAGTTCGCGTGGCTCCGTATTGGTCGGCGATCACATTGCCAGGGTCAAGCACAAGCGGAAACGACAGATTGTATTCGGCCAGATAGCCGCGAATATCTTCCTCCGTGTCCTGGCGATTGCTGTTGATGCCGACAAAGCGAACACCGGTTGCTGAAAACTCTTTTGCCATCACCGACAGCCGCGGACTGTAAAGTCGGACCAGCGGACATTCAGCGCCGAGAAAACAAACAACCGTCACTGGATGCTTGTCGTCGGCTTCTATCACGACCTGTTCACCGGCGAGCGTGGAGAGCCGAAAGGCGAATGATCGCCCGGCCGCATCACCTGGCGGCTGGGCAACCGTTGTTCCGGAAAACAGGCCGCATGTGATCGCGAAAAAGCAAAGTCTGAAACGAATCGAGTTCATAGCATTGGGTCTTCAACGAATCAGCGGTTTGAGCGTCGCATGTCCAGCGGGCAGATTGTCAATGCCACTCGATTTGACAAAGTAGGCGTCACTCTCCGAGTGACGAATGCCTCAAAACGCGGCCCGTGGCATTCATCACTCGGAGAGTGATGGCTACTATAATCGCAAATCGAGTACCATTGGGCAGATGGTCTTGTCAAAGATTGTAGGCGAACAGTTGAAGTCAGCAAATTGGTGAAATGGTCTTCGTGGTTCGAAATCCTGCGTCCGGCAGGTGCGTTTGAGATCCGCCGAAAACCGGAAACTGGCGGGTTGTTGGTTTAGTGAGCCGCAAAGCGCTAGCTGCGGGTGCGTGTCTTAAAAACACAAGGAAAACACCCGCGGCTAGCGCCTCGCGGCTCAGGTTGTGACTAAATCAACACGCCGAGCAGGCTGCGATTTCAAAAGAGATAACAAATGGCCACCATTTCGACTTCCGTGTGGAAACAATTCCCAACGGCATGGTGTCCAGGCGAGCTTTTGTGAAGCATAATGCACGACAGACTGGTACTCTGAGCGGGTCTGGGGGAACTGCAGGTCATGCTGAGATTCTTTAATCCACAACCGAACGGTGACTCGCGTGGATCACGTCGAGAATGGTTGCGAATCGGTGGACTGGCGGGCATGAACTGGGCACTTCCCGGGCTGATTCCACGCCGTGCTTCGGCCGGGGACCCGTTGGCAAGCTCCGCGGCGGGGTTTGGCAAAGCAAAGTCCGTGATCGTGGTGTTTGCCAGTGGCGGACAAAGCCAGGTGGATATGTGGGACCCGAAGCCGGATGCGCCTGAAGAAATACGAGGCGTCTTTCGGTCCATCAACACGGCCGTCCCGGGCGTTCGATTCACCGAACACATGCCTCAGATTGCAAAAGTCGCCGACAAGCTGTGCATCGTTCGCAGCATGGCCCATGAAGATCTCGATCACGGGTCCGCATTTTATCTGTCGATGACCGGACGATATCACCGACGCCGCTCGGGAAATCCGCTGCCGTCACCGGACGATCTGCCGTGTCATGGCGCGATCCTGCAGCGAGTCCGTCCGAGCAGTGCGTTTGCGCAAACGGCGATTCATCTGAACGGTCCGGCGGAGGTCCCGCTGATCATCGCGCCAGGCCAGTTCGGCGGATTTCTCGGCTAGGGTTACGACCCGCTGACGCTGGGCGATGTGACAAAAGATGAAATCGCCGTGCCAACATTGTTGCCTCACGCGGATCTACCCGACCTTCGGATGCAGTCGCGAAAATCCTTGCTGCAATCGGTCGAACACAACATGCGCCTGCTGGAAAATCAAAAGCTGGGCCTCGAGAAGGGGGCGTTGTACGAGCAGGCCTTTGACATGCTGGCTCGCCGTGGAGCCCGGGAAGCGTTTGATCTGAACCGTGAACCGGAGGCTCTGCGAGATCGTTATGGTCGCAATCGATCGGGACAGGCGTGCCTGCTGGCTCGCCGTCTGGTTCAGGCCGGAGTGCCGCTGGTCACCGTGATCTGGTCTCATAACAATCGCGGCCAGGACATTGATCCGACGAACACAGATCTTTATGGATGGGACAATCACAACGACATCTTTGAAGGTTTGCAGCATCATCTGTTGCCGCGTTTCGATCAGGGCTTTTCGGCGTTGATTGAAGATCTCGATCAAAAAGGAATGCTCGAGGACACGCTTGTGATTTGCATGGGCGAGTTCGGTCGGGCACCGATAGTGGCGCTGGAGCCGCGATTCGCCGGAGCCACGCCGGGACGCAAGCACTGGAGCTGGGCTTATTCCATCGCCATGGCTGGCGCCGGGGTGCAGCGTGGTGCTGTGGTTGGCGAAACAGACAGTCGGGGCGCGTATCCTCGAACGGAGCCTTATGGTCCATGGGATGTGATGGCCACAATGTTTTCCGCCCTCGGCATCGATCCGCAGCAGCATTACTTCGATGCCGTGAATCGTCCGCTTCAAATCTGCGACGGCCGCGTAATGAATGCCATTTACGGTTAAGAGCTTTCAAAGTGCAGGGCTCGACGCGAACAATAACCGTCGGAGGATGGGACCCAACGCTCAATCGCACTCAATTTGGCGGGGCATCGTCGTAGCGGAAGCCGCCAAAGCTTTCGGAAGGCTGGCTTAGCAAACAGGATACCGAAACGCTTGGCACGTTCCGCTACGAAATGAGTCGCGTTTAAATTCAAGGCTGAGACACATCGCACAGCGGAATGATGCGGCTTTCGGAACGAAGGACCTGGCCGATGGTGACGCGTGAAAAGGCTTCTTCCGTCGCTGCGTAGGCCTTGTCCAGTTCCTGATGCAGCGGACACAGGCTGGTATGAGAGGGAAGTCCAAGTGGACAATGACGAATTCGCTCCAGCGGCGCTACGGCATTCACGACGTCCAGAATCGTGATCTCATCCGGCAGCCGCGACAGTGAGTACCCGCCGCCGGGACCGGAACGAGACCTCACAAGTTCCGCTTTGACAAGATCCTGCAGGACCTTGTGCAGATACCGACGAGGTACCCTCGTCTGCTCACAAAGCAGGTCGGCTGACTCCGCGTGGCCAGCATCCCCGGCCAGACAGGCGACAGTTCGCAGGGCGTATTCCGCTGTTTTTGAAAGCATATCGGTTCCTTGCCGTGGGAAATCCTAGATACTGCACCTTGACGTATAGTATTCAGGCGATACCCTTGGTGACAGGCGAAAGTGATCAATCTGTTGAAATGGGCGCGCCGATCATTTTCATCACAGCTTGGTCTGAAGTTTTTCGTTTGGGCAAGATAACCAGTTTTAAGCCGTTTCGGGAGCCTGCCATGCGAGTCCCTTTTCTTCTGCGGCTGACAATGGCTGCGACGCTGTTGCCTGTGCTTCAGGTGTTCGATGGTGCTGTCATTCTTGCCGATGAAGAGTTCGATCGCGATCCGATTCAGTACAGCCAGGCGGTTCCCAAGAATCGCGTTTCTGAAGTGCAGGATCGTATTGATCGGGGAGAACTGACGCTTGAGCATTCTCCGGAGCACGGGTTCCTGCCGGCTCTGCTGAAGGCGCTTGAGGTGCCTGTCGAATCTCAGACGCTCGTGTTTTCAAAAACCAGTTTGCAGTTGCGACGCATCTCACCGCGGACTCCTCGGGCGATTTATTTTAACGATGACGTCTATGTCGGCTTTTGTCAGTCGGGCGATGTGCTCGAGCTATCTGCCGTGGATCCTCAGCTCGGGACGGTGTTTTATTCACTGGATCAGCACAAGGCCGAGGTTCCTCATCTGGAGCGGCGGACGGACAATTGCCTTGTGTGCCATAGTTCGTCTCGCACGGAAGGCGTTCCCGGGCATCTGGTTCGATCGCTTTATGTCGACGCCGGCGGGCAGCCACTGCTGTCAGCGGGCAGCCGGATGGTGGATCATACAACGCCGATTGAGCATCGCTGGGGCGGATGGTACGTCACGGGGACTCATGGAGCACAAAAGCACATGGGCAATCTTGTCATTCGAGGTCGTGATGTGCAGGAACCGGTGGATAATTCGGAAGGTCAGAATGTTGTCGATCTGCAATACAGGATTAATCCGGATCGCTACCTGACGCCTCACAGTGATATTGTGGCATTGATGATTCTGGAACATCAAGCATTGGTTCACAACCGCATTACGAAGGCGACGTTTGATACTCGCCAGGCATTGGCTTACGACGAAATGCTGAACAAAACATTGGAAAATCCTGTGGGGACTCAGCTGGAAAGCACAACTCGCCGCATTAAAAGCACGGGCGACCGACTTGTCGACGCCCTGCTGCTGGTGAATGAAGCGAAGCTCACAGAACCGTTGGTCGGCACATCCGGCTACGCAGCCGCGTTCTCTCAAACCGGCCCGCGGGACCGCCACGGAAGATCGCTGCGTGATCTGGATATGACGACGCGAATGTTTAAGTATCCGTGCAGTTACCTGATCTATTCCGACGCCTTCAACGGTCTGCCGGAACTGTCGCGAGTTTACGTGATGCAGCGCTTGTGGGAAATTCTTTCCGGGGTCGAGACGTCTGAAAAGTATTCGCATCTGTCAGCGGCGGATCGCCAGGCCATCATTGAAATTCTCCGCGACACAAAATCCGATCTGCCAGATTACTGGGATTGAAAATCTCGCTGTGCACGATGGATGTTTCCCGGCTGCTTGAGTTCCGCAGACAGCCTGCGAACACGATTCGGCAGGAACCACCGAATCCGCGTGCGATAATGCCTGCCGCGTGATCGCTCTTGTGGCTGTGAATCCTTTCCGGCTGTAACGACTTTGCTGACTTGCAGAATCGACTCATTGTCGATGCGGCTTATACCGATTATTTGGTTCGGGGGAATTGTGCGACGGTTGACTTCCGGGGGGATTCAATTGCGTCGCACGGCATTTCTTGTGCACTCAGTCGCAACCTGAATCGCAGCCTGGCCATAACTGACCTGGCTGTTGAGCGGTCTCGCCTGTGCGTACAAGTGCGGGATTCTTGGAGGCAGCATGCAAATCAGAACAGTGCTGGAAGGGATCGGCAACGATCTGTCGAGTCTGACTGGCCGTCGCCGTTCGCTGGCTGAGTATTGTCCACTGACTCCGATGCCGATCCAGTTGCTCCGGCCGCTGACGGCCTTGCTGCTCTGCACGCTGGTTCTTGCGACGGACAATTCTGTACGAGCCGATCAGTTGCAGGACCTGGCCAAAAAAGCCGGTATGAAGATTCTTTCCGATGGTGAGTCGTCGGGTGACTCGCAGAAAAAGACAGTCGCCTCGCTGCCCTTCAATCAGATGACGGCTCCGAACAGACAGCGGGCTCAGAAAATTGTTGAAAGCTGTAATCAGTATCGACGACTGCCGACGCTGCAATACTCCATTGATGCGCCCATCTATCGCTATCTGCTGCAACATCCGGACGTCGCGGTCAGCACATGGCGAGTCATGGGGATTTCAAGATTCGAAATGTGGCAGACGGGTCCGATGGAGTACGAAGCGAAAGCCGTTGATGGCACTGAAGGCGTCGCCGATATTCTGTATCAGGATGCTAATCAGATGCTCTTCGTCTGCGAAGGCAACTATCACAACCTCCTGTTGCTTCGCCCACTGGAAGCTTCAGCTCTGATCTGGTTCCGTGCGGTCTATGCACCTGGAGCCGATGGGACTCATGTTGTCACTCAGAGGGCTGATGTGTTTGTAAGGTTCCCTTCAGCCGGTTTGTCGACTGTGGCAAAAATGCTGACGCCGGTGACGAACAGTATGATGGATCGAAATCTGTTTGAAATTTCGCTGTACAGCAGCATGATGTCACGAGCTGTCCGGGATGAGCCCGAATGGGTGATTCAGGTGGCCGACCAGATGGAAGGCGTGCTGCCCCAACGAAAAAATGAACTGATGGATGTGGCTCGGTTGCTGCGAAAAACCTCTGTTAACGGTCTGTCGCGCAACGAACGAGTGAATTCGGTGGATCGTAGTGTGATTATGTCGCCGCAGCTGCTGTTCTTCGACCCACCGAAATCCGGCACGACCATTGTAACGCCCGAGCCTGTGTCGGCCGGCGTACCCGTTAAGACTGCAGAGCTGACTTCGGGTGGACGTGCTGCGACGGTCAGAACAGCGTCGGCTCCGGCGGAAATCATCCCAGCGGCGAAGGCCGCGCAGTCGACGAAAACAGAATCAAAGAAGTCGCAGTCCGGTGATGAGTTCGCTCTGCAACCCGTGGTGCCCTCGGTTGAATCGGCGGCAACCGATCCAGCCGGGCGTGGCGCCCCTTCAGTGCAGGAACCAAAGTGAGTTTCTGCTCAGTAACGATTGAGCCCTTCGCAGCTGGCCGCACCCAGCGCGGGCTCATCGTTCCTGAGCACCTCAATCGCACGACTTCATCAGCAGCGTGCGAGCTTCTGCGGCGAGGAACAGAGAACCGGTGACGCAGATCAGGCCGCCACTGCCGGCCAGTTTGCGAGCCTCCTTGAGCGCCGCCCCGGGATCGCTGGCCTGATACAGGAGAACGCTGCGTGTGGTGTCGGGGTTCAACGTCTGCGAAATCGCCATCAGCTCTTCCGGAGGAACGCTGCGCGGGTTGCCCAAAAATCGTGTGAAGACGACATCATCAAAGTGCGGTAGAATGATCTGCTGCATTCCATGAACGTCCTTGTCGGCCGACGCAGCAAAGATGAGGACTCGACGACGGTTCTTCCATTCGGCAGCCTGCAGCACATTGGCCACAGCATGCATGGAATCGGGATTGTGAGCCGCATCCAGCACGATCGTCGGATCACCCTCAATGACCTCAAATCGCAGCGGCCAGTATGTGGTACGAATCCCTTTGGAAATGGCAGCCGCGGTGATCGACGGATAGCCCTGACCGCTCAGCAGTTCACAAGCCATCACAGCGAGGCTTGCATTATGAGCCTGGTGCTCGCCCAGCAGTGGAACGACGATGTCCACATAATTGCGAGTGGGAGTCAACACGAGAATCTTCTGGGACCGTCGACGATCGCCGGACGACGCTGAGTCCTGATCTGCGTGCCATGCGAATTCATGTCCGCAGACGAATCGTTGACAGCTGAGTTCTCGCGCACGCGCCGCGACAACAAGATCCGCATCCCCGGGCAGTTGCCCCTGAACAACAGGCACACCGGCTTTCAGAATGCCAGCTTTTTCGAAGGCGATTTTGGAAATCGTGTCGCCCAGAATCTGAGTGTGATCCAGACCAATACTGGTAATCACTGTCACTCGCGGCTGGCAAACGTTGGTGCAGTCGAGCCTTCCGCCAAGCCCTGTTTCCAGAACGGCGACTTCCACGTTTTCTTCATCAAACAGCATCCAGCCCAGCAAAGTGGTGACTTCAAAAAACGTCGGGATGCGATCGCTGACGTCCATTTCTGCTTCCTGCAGAATGTCGTACAGCCTGGCCACAAGCCGCGTCAGTTGTTCCGGGCGAGGCATATGCCCGCAGACTCTCATGCGTTCTTCAAATTGTTCAATATGCGGCGATGTAAACAGCCCACTGCGAATGCCGGCGGCCTGCAGCACCGAATCGATCATCGCAGCGGTCGAGCCCTTGCCTTTGGTGCCGGCAATATGCACGGCCGGGATGCGTTCATGCGGTGAGCCGATGCGTTTGAGCAAACGCTCCACCCGTCCCAGTCGAAACGGGTTGGTCTGGCCCGACGGTCGCATGCGTTCGTAGTCGATGCGGTCGTAAAGCCACGAAATGGCGTCATCGTAGGTTTCAATTCTGGTGGGCAAAGGTTTGTCCATCTGCAGATTCGGTGTGAAGGGTTATTGAAGAGTTCTGGAACACTGATCAGACGCTTTCAAATTTGATATTTCAAATCTCAAATCTCAAATCACGGCACGATCGTCTGGTATTCGGTTCACAAACTGTACCAGCCGCACAACGCTGTGATCTGCTGCAGTTTGGCCAGCTGAGAAATGCGCTGACGCGAAGATTTCAGCCCGAGTGCCGGAGAATATCCAAAGTTGTGATCCAAAGTTGCCAGAGCCGCCTGAACATCACGCAAAGCCAGCACGCTGCGTCCTTCCCGGGCGGCTCGCAGGCGAGCGACCCAAAGCGTGGCTGGATACATCAGTGCCAGCGATCGAAAACCGTCAATCACCGGCATATCGTAGTACGCTCGCCCACAAAAATGAATTCCCTGCACCTTGACTCGAAAATACCGAGTCAACAGTTCATTAAATTCCGCACTGCGTCCGTCAAATGGCTGCTCCAGCTGTGCGAAGCGAGGGGATATCAGGTTTTGCAGATCTGCGGGTTGTCCAAAAGCAACGTTGACGGAAATGGGATCAGCAAGCCGCGGAACTCGACCACGTCCCACGGTAAAACGAACACCTTCCGCCAGCAGGGTCATTCGGCCCAGCAATCCCTGTCGCGCCGTGGCTTCCGTGTCGTGTCGCAACAGTTGAGCAATCATCTGGCGGAACATGAGTTTTCCGAGCTTCGACGGTTCCACAATTGGCAGCTCATTGTCAGGCTGCGCGCGAGCGGCCGCGGAATGCAGCAGATTCAGGAGCTCACCCAGCCGATCGCCACGCAGCACATCGGCCTGCGCTTGTTCAGCAAGCTCCAGCCATGACAAAATTCGCATCAGACGAGTCGCAAAATCGACCTGCGAATCCGAAAGCCCGCGTTCCAGATACGCCTGAACTCGTACAAAGTCTGACCAGTCGAGTTTCTGCCCAGCGAAAAATTCAGGCGTCTCGGGCGCCTTGTAACTTGCCGGAACGATTTGCTTTGCCAGACTTTCGACAAAGGTACGCTGCTGAGCCACAGGCTGACCCAAATTCTGCACAACCGACGGACAACTGAAACGCAGACTCGTTGTCACGGAATTTCCGGCCGGATGAATGGCATACGGATACACCTGACAGGCCAGCGGTTTGGCGGGCTCACCATGTTTCGCATGAATTCGGCACAAGCCTTTTTCATTCAAAAACACGCAGGCCCCATCGTCCTGATGATTCAGTCGCCACGCTTTTCCAAACGGGACCACCAGCGGTCGATCGGCAGGAACGCCATCCGCTGGCGTCCATTTTTGTTTTTCGATGCGACGTTTCTCGTCTTCGGTGATCGCAATCTGATGCTCTCGGCAGCAACCTCCACAATTGTGGCAGCTCCAGTTCTGCAGGACGGGCAGCATGACACCAGAATGAGACATCAGAATCCTCAAAACCATTCGTCCTATGAACGACAGCCGCAAGGTCGCCGGGCTTGCCGCTGTCTTAACAGGCTCTAACAAAACTGGGACATGCACCCTATTCCGGAGCCGGTCCCAATTTTGTTAGGCGTTCGAAGGAATGAGTGTATGGGGAGCAACCCGGCGCGTCGAACCGGGTGCCCTGACAGAAAACGGCCGGGGTGCCGTGGAAATCACATGAGACTTAGAAATTATCCGCAGGCGGGTTCGAGCTGGGCTGGTGCAGCTCTTTTTGCCCGGATGGCTTTCAGTTCAAGTTCGAATAAACACTTTCCGGTATCCACCCATCGACCGACTTCGGCTACGAAAAAGCACCTGTTTCCACGACGAAAAATCCTTAACGGCGTTGCCGAGTGGAGTGGCTCGGGGCGGTTCTTGCGTCTTTGCTCTACTTCTTTACGACCCAGATGTTGCGGTAAACGACAGGGTTACCGTGGCCCTGGAGGTAGATCACGTCCGGGCCGGCCGCTTCAGGATTCTTTCCCGGAGTGCCATGAGTCAGTTCAAGATCGTTATGAATCACGATTCCGTTATGGCGGATGTTGACTCGCGCGTTCTTGATTTTCTCGTCGTTCTCAAACACGGCCGCCTTGAAATCCATGTCATAAGTCTGCCATGTCAGCGGAGGAAAGCAGGCATTCACTTTGGGTTTGGCGATGGAATAGATCCCGCCGCACTCGTTGTTTTCGCCTTCGAGACCGAAGGAATCCAGCACCTGGCATTCATATCGCCCCTGGACATACACGCCGCTGTTACCGCGTTCCTGGCCTCGAGCCGCCGGCCGGAAAGGCGTGCGAAACTCAATGTGCAGCGTATGGTCATCGAATTTTTCGACGGTTTCGCAGTCCGCTGCCAGCAGGTCCTTCATCGTGATCTTGCCGCCTTTGAAATGTTCGGCAGTCGTCCCGTCGAATAGAACCAGTGCCCCGGCCGGTGGTTTGGCGTCCAAAGTGGGGCTCTTGCGTTCCACCTTCTTCAGAGTTCCGCGGGCTTCGCCGGTTTCGGAATAAAGCAGCGCTTCGCCATTCTTCAGGACCGCATAACCATGCCCGGCAGCAGTGACTTTCGTTTCGCCGTCCGCTGTTGCTCCGGTCGCTCGGAACTTTTCGTCGCCGACCCAGCCATCGCCCGGAAGTCCGCCCGGATAAGCGACTGCATCAAACTTCTGATCGCCCAGAGCAATCACCTGCAGGCCCAGTTTCAGGGCCTGACCATCGTGTTTGACTTCTCCGACGTACTCCCCCTGAATCGCATAGTCAGGACCAGCATCTTCCACTGTGACATAGGTGTCGCCCGCCATTGCCACTGACGAAAAGAACAGAACGGTTGTCAGAAAACTTTTTACTATCGCTCGCATACTTACTCCAGTAGGACAGGAACCGGGATTCAATGCGATCGCAACCAACAAAAGGCTGCGGATTCATAAGTGTATCGCGTGGGAGACTTGGTTCACTGACTCAGATTGTGGCCCGTGAGGCAGTGCGTTGCAATCCAGTGGCTGACCTAAAGTCGTTCGTCAGCGGCCGCTGAATTTCGGTTGGCGCTTTTCAGAAAACGCGGCAAGGCCTTCCTGAGCATCCTGCAGTTCCAGACAGCGGATGTACGCGTCCGTATCGACTCGATGCGCCACCTTGGGCTGCGAACCTTCGTCGACGTGAACGATTCGCTTGGTTTCACGGAGTGCCGTCGCCGGCATCTGCAACATTCGTTCGGCAATCTGTCGACCACGACTCATCAGGCCAGTGCCGGAAACGATCTCGTTGATCAGGCCCCATTCGAGCGCTCTGGAGGACGGAATGGCATCGCCCATCAGGCACAATTCCAGAGCACGTGACTTTCCGACGAGCGCCGTGAGCTGCGCGATTCCGTAACCAGGCGGCCAGCCCAGTTTAATCTCCGGCATCGCGAAACGTGCGGAATGCGTGCCGATGCGCAGGTCGGCCGAGTACGCTGCGACGCATCCCCCGCCAAACGCGTCGCCGTTCACGAGTGCAATCATTGGCTGTGGAAGTCGTTCAAACGCCAGATACATTTCGGCCTGCCGCAGGCTCAGATCCCTTGCGGCGGCTAAAGGCAGCGACTTCAACTCTTTGACATCATCGCCCGCGCAAAATGCAACGCCGGACCCGGTGAGCAGGACCACTCGCACGTCTTCCGGATGGCCGAGCAGCCACGCGACCAGCTTTTCCAGTTCTTCGGTCATCTGCACATTGACAGCGTTCAGGGCTCGTGGACGATTCAACGTCACCGTGGCGATGCGATTGGATACGCTGACCAGCAGCGTTTGAAAGGTGGGCATCGCTCCCGTGTTGGCGGCAAGATTCATGACTCGCGATTCTTCCTTCGGCGATTTTTCACTCGACAGTTTTTCACTCGACAGTTTTTCAAGGTTTTCAATGAGACGGCTTAACAGCACGACAGAGCGAACATGAGTCCCCCGGCCGATTTGTCGATCGCCGGCCCACGCTTCGACGTCAAACGCGACTCGCCGCCCGTCGACTGCCGTGACTTTCGCAATTCCGCGTACCGTCGCCCCCAGCGGAGCACCGCCGATGTGTTGAATATTCACATCGGTGCCAACGGATTCTTCACCCGGTTCGAGAAACTCGCGCAGAGCTTCACGCGCCGCGCGTTCCATTAGCAGAATCATGTTGGGCGTCGAAAACACGGTCGCTCGGGAATCACCGCCAAGAGTGATGATCATCGACGCATCAATAGTCCAGCTCAGGCTGCCCGTGGTTCCGATATTCAGTGCGGATTTCATGAAAATTGATGTTCCACAGTAAAGAAAATCAAGCCCCCGCGTCGTGATGAGAACGCAGACCAAAAAACCGGTCGGCTGTCTCCCGACGTCGGTCTGCAGTTTCGCAACAGCGAGGAAAGTTGCGTCTGTTTTTTCGCCCGGCGTAATATCATAATCTCCACCATGGCACTCCGCCCAATGTGAGTCGATTTGCGATTATAGTAGCCATCACTCTCCGAGTGATGAATGCCAACGGGCGCACTTTGCGGCCTTCGTCACTCGGAGAGTGACGTCTACTTTGTCAAATCGAGTGCAATTGGCAGTCCGCCGACAGCAGGGAGACGCGAGAAGCTGAGTTTTTCCACACGCAAAAATGATCAGAGCGGCAGAAAGTTTTCCGCGGCCAGCGTCAGTTCAGTGAGTCGTTCGATCACGTCCGCGGGTGCTGCCGCTTTATCCTGAGTGGCGGCGCGACGACGGAGCCAGGTGACCGGACTGAGCAAAACAGTGGCACCATCCAGAGCTTCCAGCATCAGCCGTTCATGAAAATTTAACAGACGAAGTGTGGCATACGCTTCAATCCCCTCCCGCACACCGATCGTGTCAGCTGCGTACCAGCTGCGAAGCAGGCGGGAGAGATCAAGAGTCACATGATCGGATGCCATCGCGGTCAAATCGATCAGGCCGGTAACATCGTCGCCCGTGAATAAAACGTGAGGCCGCCAGAGGTCTCGAATGACTGGCTGCAAGGGAAACATCTGCCCGGATAACCGCTCAAGGCGCGGAAGCACCCACGGCAGCCAGCGGTCCAGCGCCTCGCAAACACGCAGAGCGAGCACGCTGAATTGACGGTCCGGGTCCCGCTGAAACGTCGAACGATAGTGAATCACCAGGCCGGCGGAAAGTTCCTGTGCGATCTGCAAACGCCGCTGAAGTCCGGGTGAACGCTGGATGCGAGTCAAGAACCATTCATTGGCCGGCAGCAGGGTTGCGCATTTTGCTGCGGCCAGATGAAATTCATGCAGCGCGCGAACTGCCGCATGTAATCGAGATGGCGTCGGAGTTCCCGTGACGGGCGAACCCGAAAGCCAGGGCTCTGCCTGCCACAAGTATTGATCCCTTTGCACAGTGGTCGCTGAAATTGGCGTCGTGCGCGACTCTGCCGGACCGCAGGGTGGGGCCACATCGCAGTCATGGGCCATCCATGAGCTGCCAGAGTGCTCCCTTGGAACAGCGATCGTGTTGATTCCAGTGGCCTGAATTCTGTGCAGCAGATGATGAAGCAGCCGCAGACGGTCCTCGGGGATTGACGACTCTTTGGGCGTGCGGCGAACGGCAAAGACTTCTGCCTGAGCAGTGAAAACCTGGTACACCGCGGCACCGCTGAATCCTCCGCTGACGCGATGAATGCGTTGCGGCTCGATCCCAAACACTCGTGCGACCTGAGCGACAGAAGTTTCCGGTTCCGGCGTGAGCAGCGTCATGCAGATTCAAATCTACTTCTGCTGAGCGAGCAGTTTCTTCAGGAGCGGATTGATGTCTTTTTCGTAGGTGAAGGCTTCTTCTTCGCCGTCATCCAGCATGCTGTCGTCAAATCGCTGAGCCAGCTTGCCCTGCGCGTCATACACATAAACGGCTGGAATAGAAGACAGCTCCAGCGTCTGAAACACTTTGTCGGATTCTGATGTGCAGAGAAAGTTTGTGAACGCTGCGTTTTCCTTTTTCAGGAACTCTTCAACTCGCGGTCGATAGTAATCAGCCCCTTTGTTCTTGATGCCAACATAGTCCACGTTGAAGCTGATGCAGACGATCTGGTCTTTGTGAGCGTCATGGATCTTGACCAGATTCGGGAACTCAGTCATGCACGGCAGACAGGACGTCGACCAGATGTCGATCACCACGATCTTGCCCTTGTGTGACTTCACCAGCGTTTCGACATCATTCCAAGTTCCCGCGGTCAGCATAACCTCGGACGACGCCGTCGCTGTGTTCTCTGCGGGCGCCTTTTTGTCGTCGGCCAACAACGGAGTCAAGGCCATGGCGAAAATAAACAGCAGACCGGTGAAATTCAGGAAAAGTGACTTCATCGCAAACCCTTTTTGATTCAGGCCGTTGGAAACCATTGGCTGCCAGGCCGTAAAGTCGAACAAAAAAACTGCAGCCGCCGGAGTCAGCCATCGAGCACTCTCAACGTGACACCCACTTTACCACCATCAACCCCCACGATGTAAGGCCGGCTGTTTTGAGAATCCCCAAATCCCATCGACGAGCCGCGTTCGTCCGACGCGTCACAAACCCGTTTCTTCCAAACTCGAAACGCCTTCCGACCGGCGTTGATTCAATCGTAACCCGACGCGTCAGCGAGGGATTTGTTGGCACCCCGCCGAAACGCCACAAGTCAATCCCTCACTTACGTTTCGGGTTGTGAACGCCCATTAAATCAACAACCTGCCGGCCGCCTTGTGGCACTGAACGCTTCAGATCATTCGCAACTTTTTCGAGATGCAGCAGCAAAGACGATTCCTCTTCACGGTTGACGTTGGACAGTTCCAGACTGCGAATCGCAAGGCCAGCGACTTCCGCCGGAACCGCCGCGGCCGGTTTAGTCGATGTGTTGGCAAAGACAATCCCGTCGACAGTCGTGAGCTGATCCAGCTGCGGGAGTTCGACAACTTCCAACTGTCCGGCCGTCATTGACTGGCCACTTTTGTCTTCGTATTCAATTTTTCCATCCGCTGAAAAACGGATGTCGTCGGCTCCTTCGGGCAAAGCCGTGCAATGGTTCAAGGCGTAACCCGTGTCGTTGTAATGGAGCCCGATGCGTCGATCGGGCAGAAGCTGGAAGTCGCCGCGGCGAGTGAACTTGTCGCCTTCGAGACGAAACAGGAACGCACCGTTTTTACTGTGCAAGGCCACATGCAAAGGCATCGGCGATGCGATGATTCTGCCCGGCTCAAAACTGGTGAACGTCGTGATGTGAGCCCCCGCAGATCCATCGGCCAGCGACATCACTTCAGGCAGAATCACGGTGCGATGAAATCCGGTGCACCACACGCTGTCCAGATTTCTTCTCACAGACATCAGTGCCGAATTCAACGCAGCCGCACTTTCCGGCAACGCGGCTGAAGCAGGGGACTCAAGCGGTGATAATGGAGACGGCAACAGCGGCGACGGAAGCACAGAGATGGTGTCATCGGAGATGAGTGAATCCAGCGATTCGGACAGCAGCCGTTTTTGATCGAGAATAAACTCAACCTCCGCCGGCTCCATCGTTTCGTAGGCGTCTGCCCACGTGGAAGCCACTTCCGGGCTTGTGTTCGGGAAGATGCGATTGATCAAGTCTACAATCTGCTGCCGATTGCTGTCTCTCTTTTGCGGCGGCGAATCGGTCGTGCGACTGTTGCGATCAGCCATCGCAAACAGTTGCGTTTCAGTTTCAGAGACCCGCTCAGTTTCAGAGCCCGGTGCTCGTGAAAGTTCGTCGGTGAATCGCGATTCATGGCTGACCGCTGTCACTGGAACCGCTGTCGTTGGAACCCCGGGAGCAACGGCGGAAGCCCAGTTTCTCCAGGAGTTCAGCGGTGGCGCTGGGTCGTCCGATGTGGATTCAGCAATCAGCGGGGCCGATGCGGGTCTTGAATCCAGTCCCTGGCCGGCCAACAAGCCCGCTCCAAAAAGCATGGCGGCGAATACGCACAACAATATCGGGCGTTGCATCGATCACTTCCCTGCTTCGACGGCCAAGCGTCTTCAAATTCCTTCAATGCGGCGTTTCGTGTATCGTCCTGCGAATCACCGAGCGGCGGGGAAAATCCATTTATGGCCCGCGGCTTCCGGAAACTTACAGTTCAGCGAGGAATTTGTCGCGACGGTTTCTGTCAAAATTCATCTCAAATTCGCACTTCCTCCCTTCTTTCTCGCGGCGCACGGCAACTCGATTTGCATAGTGTCGGCTTTCGCTCCGCGAAAGAAACGCTGCTTTTGCGGAGCGAAAGATGGGAGGGCAAGGCTCCTGCCGAGCCTTGCGTTTCGCCAGATCAGCGGCTCGGCAGGAGCCTCGCCCTCCCGAGAATCAATTTCCAATTTCCAATTTTTTCCGACCGATATCCGAGACTGCACCCGTTTCCTGAGGCCGACGGTTGCCAGGGTAGATGAAGCGGCCACTTTCCTGCACAATAGAGAACGGAGCTGACCAGCCGGGGCAGAACTGCTGAAGGCAGATTGCCATCCGGTCGCAGTCGCCATCACCCGCGATGCGCTCCAATTCAGAGGCCGCTCGAACTTTGATCGACATAAACACATGAACGCGACAACAGGTTCTCATTACACCGTATTGGCCCGCCGTTTTCGGCCGCAGGCGTTTAACGACGTCGTTGGTCAGGAGCATGTGTCTCGCGCGCTGCAGAACGCGATCCGTGCCGGTCGAGTTGCACACGCCTACATGTTCACGGGGGCTCGCGGAGTCGGGAAGACATCAACCGCCCGAATTCTTGCGAAGGCACTTAACTGTCCAAACGCCGTCGATGGGGTGCCCTGCAATCACTGCGATATCTGCGACGGGATCTCCGCTGGCAACGATGTCGACGTTCTGGAAATCGACGGAGCATCGAATCGCGGGATTGACGACATCCGGTCTCTGCGTGCAAACGTAGGCGTTCGATCGATGCGGACTCAGTTCAAGGTCTACATCATCGACGAAGTGCACATGCTGACCAAGGAAGCCTTCAATGCGCTCCTGAAAACTTTAGAAGAGCCGCCGCCGAATGTGAAATTCGTTTTCTGCACCACAGAACCGAACAAGGTTCCCGATACAATTCTGTCGCGGTGTCAGCGTTTTGACTTCTCCAGCATCAACGACAAATCCATCGGCGACCGACTCCGCGAAATCGCCGGGGCGGAAGGGTTTGAGGTCTCTGAGGATGCGCTCGAACTGGTCGCTCGCCGGGCTCGCGGTTCCATGCGAGACAGTCAGTCTTTGTTCGATCAGCTGCTTGCCTTCAGTGACGGCACGGTCTCATCGGATGATGTCCATCGAATGCTGGGTACCGCCGGGGATGACCGCCTGCTGGAACTGTTCGACGCAATTATTGAACATCGTCCGGGCGAAGTCCTGTCGCAACTGGACACCGCATTTGGGCTTGGCGTGCAACCCGGCGAACTGATGGATCAATGCATCGGTTACGTGCGAGACCTGATGGTGACGCTGTCCGGCGGCACGGATGTATCTCTGAGCAGCGTTGCCAATCGACACCGCGAAATGTTAATGAAACAGGCTTCGCGGCTGGGGATGCATTCCGTGATGGCCGCGTTTCAGATTCTGTCGGGTTCAAAGAATCAGATGTTCCGCAGCACCTTTGCCAGAACCGTCCTTGAGATGGGAATGGTGCAGCTGAGCCTGCTCGAAAATCTGACGGCGATCAGTGAACTGCTGTCCGGTCGTCTGCCTGCCCTGCCTGAACTTCCCGCTGGAACTTCCGCTGCCGGTGGCTCGGCAATGGCCGGCTCAACCGGAGCGGTGGTCGGCGAAAAAAAAAACTCTGAAGGACTGATTTTACCCCCTCCGCGACCGGTCATGCCGGCCATTGAGATGCCGAACTCGGTCGACGACGATGGTTACGAAGATCCCGACGACTTGAGAGACGACGATGATCTGTCGCCGTCCGTTTCGCCGCCCTCGAAGGCCTCCATTCTCGCAAGTCAACGGTCCGAGCTGGCTCGGGCCGCATCGACTTCCGTGTCCCCAGTTGCTGCCGTCCCGGTGATGCAGGCCGCGGCTGTTACGGTTCCTGCAGGACAACAATCCCCGGCTGTCGCGAATTCGCCGCGTGCGGCTGCAGATGCTCCCGCGCCTGTGGAAGTTGAGACCGTCGCGCCGAAGGTTCAATCCTCGATCAGGCAGTCGGACTGTCCGAGGTTGTTTCAGGAGCTTCTGAAAACGGTCGGACTGACGATTTCTGCGGGGCTGAAGATGGCCAGCGATCTGGTTCTGGTCGGACCGAATCGCCTGGAAATCCATCTGGATAGCTCTTACGATTTTGCGAAGAAGGTTCTGGACCAGCCGGAAAGCCGGGCGCGGATCGAAACAGAAATCCAGAAGCTGACAGGCGAGTCCATAAGTGTGAATCTGCGCTTGCTGGCAACGCAGCGTCCGGCAGCGGCTCCCGTTCAGGAGCCTGTCGCTGTTGCCGAGAAAACGTCGACTTCAACGGCGTCTCGCGGGCGGCAGAACGAGTCGTCAGGCAGAGCGTCAGCGCCGGCAAAGGCGATTCCTGAGGTTGTTCCTCAACGAAACCTGCTGGGTGAAATTGATCCGGCTCGAGATCCGTTCGTGCGGCAGGTGATGCAGACTTTCGGCGCGACGGTTGTGAAAGTCACGGTCGCTCCTGCGGTACAGATCGCCGAAACTGAAGTGGTGACATGATTAAAAATCAAGAACAAACGAGAGGGCGATTGATATGTTTGGTGGACTAAAGAACCTGGCTCAGATGGCGAGCCTGATGAGCAATGCGGGTGATATTCAGGAAAAAATGACGGAGGCCAAAGAGCGGATCAGCCGCCTTGAGATTGAAGGCACGGCCGGCGGGGATGCTGTGACCGTGCGGATGACCGGCGATTTTCAGGTCACCGCTGTTGTCATTCATCAGTGGCTGGTGGAATCCCAGAACCGCGAGCTGATGGAACAGCTGGTGACTGCTGCCGTTCAGCAGTCGATTCAAAAAGCCAAAGAAGTGGCCACTCGCGAAATGGCTGACATGGCCGGCGGCATGAACATCCCCGGCCTCCAGGACGCTCTCACAAAAATGGGCAAGAGCTGATCGTCCGTTTGGTTGAGTTATGCCTCTCCAACTGACCGCAGTAATTCGCTAAAGAAAAGTGGTGCGTGACGGATGGGACCGGATTCTGGACCGGTGCGTCTACTGCGAACACCTGCTATCCGTTCCTTCGAACTGCCCTGGCTCATCTTCGCCTAAGGTTCGAAACATCTCGAACATGAACTCGGAAGCCGACTACGTTCGGGCTGCCGAAAGGTGTTGACTTCTGAATCAACTGGCTGGATGAGGACGAAACGGAAATCCTGCCAGTCACGGCCTACGAGATCTGAGACCGAACGAGGAGATTGCCATGCGGATCAGTCATGGGGGGGACGCATGAAAACCGCTGATCTGGAGCCATTCGAGCCATGATTTCAGTCTCATTTCTGCTGATTCGGTGCATCCGTAAGCAAGAAGTCTAAAAACCACGCCTTAACTGTCCACAAATGCTGTGTCCACGTGCGTAAATGCTGTGTCCACGTGACAGCCTTGCAGGGCGGAAGCGTGCAGCCGCTGAAGGAGCGGCGCAATCTGATCGAAGTACATCAGACCGGTGATGTCCTTAGGATCCGTTTATTTGGAATTTGGTCTTCCTTGAGGGCGGGTAAGGAAAGGGAAAGGGGGAATCGAAAAATGATCCGGACGGTGTGTCAGTTTGGGAGCGACACTCGCTACAGGCTAATCTGGTGAAGCGAGCAACACATCGGCAGCTTGTCTCCCTTGTGACACTTTGAAATCTTCGCCAGCACTCGGGTGAACGTGTTGACGTTTGTGTGAAGATTCGTTCGGGGGCATTCCAATGTTTCAAATCGTGCCGTGTCTTGTGGGCGGATTGTTTCTGTTTGTGCTGCTGACGGAATTTTATCCCGCTTTGGCAGCGGACGCCATCCGCCCCAATCTCATTTTCATAATGGTCGACGATCCTGGCTACGGTGAAGTGGGATGCTACGGACAAAAAATGATTCAGACTCCGCATCTCGACCAGATGGCGGCTGAAGGGATGCGGTTTATGCAGTTCTATGCAGGCGCAACCGTCTGTGCACCGTCCCGATCCGTGCTGATGACAGGCCTGCATCACGGACATACTCGAGTGCGAGGCAATGCGGGTCAGGGTAACCCTGCGGCGCTGAAGACTTCACCGAACCATGAAGAACTCGGGCATCATGAAGACGGCCCAAAGTGCGTCCTGGATTTCCTCGGGAGTTGGCGGCGTGCTGAGTGAATCAGAAACGACTGTCCTTTCCTCCGCCGTGGGCAATCTGGAAAGAGTGAACTGGAACAAATGGTTCAGCAATACGTCTTTGTCATCTGAGTAACTGGCCGACAGACTGGATGCTCCTGTAGCAAGATAGCCGGCCAGAGTCGACCCGTTTGAAAGGTCGATTGCTTCGAGCGTCGTCAGTTCCGAGGGCCGCATCGACACGATTTGCTCACGCAGCGGACGACCGAGGGACCGCATCAGGAAATCGCTCTTTACCAAAGAGGCGCGAACCATTTGAAAATTCCCACTCACGGCCTGCATCAGTAGATCACGCCCCGTAGAATTCACAACATTGGTCCAGACATCGAGCGCCGGCACAACCGTGGCCGGTCTCCAGTCACCCGCGACAGTGGCAGTGGCAGTGGCAGTGGGGCCCTTTTTGATGTCCGGCACCGCCGCGCTGAACAGCCAGCTTTCGTCACTGACAACAGAAATGTGCTGATTGTCTGCAAGCGTGATGCGAGCTTCAAAGAACAGCGCGGCCGCATTTGGTCCGTTTCCCGCATTTGTTGCCACAACCAGAAAGCTATTCGCTCCATTCTTCAGCAGCCCGCGCAGAGGAATGGCTTCCGGTTTCGTCCAGTCGGAACTCTTCTTCACTTCGTGGCCATTCACATATAACGTGAAGCCATTGTCGCAGGTCATCACTGCGCCGCCGGCCACAACATCGCTGGAAAACGTCATGTCTTTTCTTAAAGAAATTGTTTCACCGGAAGGCGGGACCTGTCCGCTGGACGCTGAGTCGCCCCAGATCCATTTTGCCTGCAACTGGAAATCCGTCGTCGGTAGATCTCCTGGTCGAGCGGAGGAACCGCGAACAATCGGAGCATCCATAGCGGCCGGAGCGGAACCTGTGATTTGCCAAACGGAATCCAGAAACTGTTCGGCCGTCATGCGGCGAGCCAAGGGGCCGCGATACACAAATTCGCCGGCAGCCTGTTCGGCCGCATCGGAACTGCGGGTGACACATTGCGACTGATAGGCTTCCGATGTGGCAATCAAATACAGCACGGATTTCAGATCATATTTCTGATCCGACAGATGGACAGCAAGCGTATCAAGCAGGTCTGAATTCCACGGTTTCGACTGCATCGCGTCCAACGGATGCACGATTCCCCGGCCCATCATTTTGTACCACAGGCGGTTCACGATCGTGCGAGTGAAGCGGCCGTTTTCAGGATGCGTCATTAAACCGGCCAGCTGCTTCAGGCGTTCTTCACGAGGAGCCGCCGCATCAATCTGCCCCAGTTCCGGAAACAGCCATTTCGCTTCGGCCTGTTTTCCGATGGGCTTGTCACAGCGATGCATCTGCATGGGCGATGCCGAATAAATTGCGGCCAGCCCATACGCTTCCTCCAGCTTCCAGCGATCAATGAAGCTGTCATGGCACGAAGCGCATTTCATGTTGATCCCGAGAAACGACTGGGAGACGCTCTGAGCAAACTGTATCTCCACGGTCTGACCGGCGCTGACTTCGCCTCGCCAGCGAATGCCGTCAATGTAACCCTGACTGGCCGGAGTTGGCGGCGCAATCAGCTCCCGAGCCAGCTGATCAAACGGTTTGTTCGTCAGCAGGGACTCATACAGCCAGCCGCTCACTTGTTGACGCCCGCCGGTGATGAAGCCCGTTCCACTGTAATCGTTTCGCAGCAGGTCATTGAAAAACGTCAGCCAGTGTTCGGCGTAGGCCGCGTTATTATCAAGCAGCAGTCGAACCATGCGAGATCGTTTATCGGGCGATTGATCCGCGAGAAAATCGGTGAGCGACTGCGGTTCTGGCAGCAGCCCGTTCAGATCGAGCGACACGCGTCGCAGGAACGCGGCATCCGAAATCGGTTCTGGGCGAGCGACCTGATGAGAGGCAAGATCGACATCCAGAATTCGGTCGACCGGATTATTGCGATTGTCCACCGCTGCCGGCAGTTCGGGACGGCGCGGCTTCAAGGGCGGCTCATAGGAAACCGGAGCGAACGAAAATCCGTCGTCCCACGCAAGTCCATTCGCGACCCATTGCGTCAGAACGGCGCGCTCTTCAGCCGACAGCCGCGGGCGATCCGAAGGAGGCATCTGGACCTCTTTGTCAGCGGAAGCGATCAGTGCCAGCAGATGGGACTCATCCGGCTTACCAACAACTACGTGCCCGGAATCCACCAGAAGCTCACGATGATTCATCGAAAAGCTGCCCTTGGCTTCTCGGCCCCCATGGCACTGAATGCAGTGCTTCTTCAAAACGGGCACAACGTCGTGAGCGAAGTCCGCTGGCTGCTGAGCTGCAAGGTCTGGACCGCCAGCCAAACACACCACGCTGACGAGAATTGAAAGCAAAGAGTAACGCACGCCATTGACCCCGGAAGAAGTGAATCCAAAACAGCCGCGAGTTGACTGTCGCAGTGCTTCCAGAGTACGTCCGAGCCCCGTGTTCGTTCAAGCGAGTCCGGGAAAGTCGTATAAACGGGCGCAGTTAGACGCGGACCGTTTGTTTGAACCAGCGGCATTGGGAGCAAGGTCGTTCCGCAGCGTTTTGCTACGCGGCTTTCTTTGCCTTCTGCTGAGCAGCCTGTTTTGCGGCAGCCTCTTTGCCTGCGACGGCCTCTGTGGCATCCGGTTTACGAATGATCTGCACAGGCTCCATGGACGCGGGCTGATGACGAGCCACCAGGGCCAGCAAAGGCGGCATCAGAACAAGCGAAACAATCAGGCTCGACGCTACGCCGAGAGCCAACAGAACACCAATACTGAACATCCCCTGATGCGCGGCAATCATCAGGCTCCCGAAGCCGACGATGGAGGTCAACGAAGTCACCAGCATGCTGCTGATTGTATCCGCCGAGGGTTCAAAGGAATCCTTCCCCGCCGCAATCTGCTTGCGGCAATCGGACACCATGTAGATTCCGTTATCGATGCCGATTGCGAACACCAAAGGCAAGGCAATGAGATTCACCGGATTGAGCTCCAGCCCCATCAGAGCCATGGCGCCCAGCAGCAGCACACCACCGGCCATTGACGGGACAAGTGTCAGAACAGTGTCTCGCAGATTTCTGTAGTCCAGCACTGCGGCAATGAACACCACAAGCCCCATACAGATCATCACGATCATGCTGTTGTCGACTGTGCCATTGCGTTTAAACAGCGTATAGCCGATGAATGCCGCCACCGCGATGGGAGGCAGAATCGTCATCAGCTTTTGGCCAGGACGCAGGTAATTGAACAGCAGAACAAGAGAAATCACGGCCAGAGCATACAGGCCGATGGACGCATACGTCTGATGCATGCGACCGGCGGATTCCAGATTCTGGACAGGAACGCCAGTCACCTGTGCGTCCACAGTTCTCAGCTCTTCCACAAACGTGTTCAACTCTTTGCCATTCCAGACATCGCCCTTCGGATAGACTCGCAGAACCCAGCGTTGTTCGTTGGTGTTCCGATCGGCCCAGACAAAGCGGCTTTTCAATTCGGGCGGCAGTTCTTTCGGTGTCACCGGATTGAAGTTGCTGGCCGAGGCGATTTCGGAATACTCCAGCATCAGCCAGCGAGCGATCATGTCGTTGTAGCCGGTCAGGATCGCACCTGCAGGACGTCCCTTTGTCGCCGACAGATCCGTCAGAAACAGATCGAGAGACTTCGCAGCTCGCTGAGCCGCCGGGTTATTGGACTTCTTAATCGCCGCATAAAGTGCATCCACTTCCTTGCCCACGGTCATATGGTTCGCAGGGGCAATAGTGGGAAGGCTCTTTTGGATACTGCTCGCACGCGACTGCAGTTGCTGAATCACCTGCATCGTGCGGGCATCGGGACGATCGGGCATTTTACTGGCCACATCGCTGACGCGGGCCACGGAACTCAGTTGCAGAAACTTCGAACGAAGCGACATCGCTTCTTCCCAGTTGCCCGCCACTGAAACCGCATAAAGAACTGGCTCCGATCCTGATGCGACCAACGCACGTTCGGCTCGAACGGATTCCGCATTGGCGTCCTTCAGGATGATGAGATTCGGATTGTATCTCACCAGACAATGGACCTGGCCCTCGCGATAACGGAATGCCTGATACCCAAAGAAGCCAAGTCCAACCAAGGCAACTCCGATGGAGACCGCAGGCCACGCAACAAGGACGCGGCGAAGGACCATTGGCGAAAATGGTTTTGGCAACGCTTCAAGATCGTACTCGGCATCGGACAATGCGATCAACGCGGGCAGAAATACAAAGGTGGACACAGCACACAGCAGAACGCCCATCGCTGAGATCAATCCCAGCTCGGCGAGTCCCGGGAAACCGGTCAGCATTGCAGTTGAAAAAGCCAGCGCTGTTGTGATCGCGGATGTCAGAATCCCGCCGCCAGTAGTCTCGGCCGTTTCGCGAAGAGCCTCCGGCAGTTCGTACAGTTCCTGCCGCAGCGTCAGATATTTGTTAATGAACGAGACTGAGAAATCAATTCCAAGGCCAATCAGAAACACGGGGAAGCATACGCTGATGATATTCAGATGACGCACGACCAGAGTCGCCGCGCCGAACGTCCAGCACAGGGCGACAATGAGAGTCAGCAGCGCGAGCATCGGGTGCCGAATGCCACGGAAGGCCAGAAAGAGCATCCCGCCGACGGCAAAGAAGGCCACAATGCCGGCGTTGCGCATGTCGACTGACGTACTGTGCATTTCGTCGTGTTCAAGCGCCGGAATTCCCGTGACGGAAATTTTTAAAGCCCCCGGTTCGCCGGCAAACTCCTTCTCGACCTCGGCCACCAGTTCCCGCAGGCGGGCAATGGGAACTGCATTCGGATCACCCGTCGTAATCTTTGGATTGCGAAGCGCTGTGACCTGAATCACGCCGACTGTGTTCTCAGGGTTCATCATATAAGCGGTTTTGTCGTCGGTCAGCTTTTGGTCGGCTGCCACCTGCATCAGCTCGGGCAGCGGCGACTTGAAGGCATTGCGCTCGACTTTACCGGTTTCCAGGGCGTGTCGCATATAGCTGGAAATGCTGGTCGAAAACTGTTCGACGTTTCGCCAGGTCGCCTCAGAAACAACACCGTCCTGCTTCCCCTGTGTCACTTTTTTTCGCAGTGTATTGGCGATGGCTTCGGCACGGATCAGGTCCCAGTTCTGGCTCTGCACGACTCGATCGTATTGCTGAACACGAGCGGCGGTTTTCTGAGCCTCTTCGGGACTGAGAAACAGCAGGGCCTTCTGACGCATCGCCGTGAGGTCAACACGGGCCAGAACATTGCCGAACATTTCGGGTTCGCGAGCAAGGCGGGTACCGACATTGTCGATCGTGGCCTGAATCAGTTTGCCGTTGGGCGACGGAGTCTGAACCACGATCAGCAGATCAGATTCTGCTCCAAAGGTCTCGGAGTATTGCTTCCACGTCTGAGCGAACTTTGAGGCCGGGTCCATCAGATCAGCTCGGCTTGTTCGCAGCTGAAGCTGAGTCACGGTGAATCCCACACCCGCACACGCGACCAGCAGAACCAGCCACAGCATAAACCGCGGCCGCGCTGAGACCGTTGCCACGGTCCAGCCCAGAAGCCTGGCTGGCAACGATCTTGAGCTGTTATTGTCCGACGGTCGGCTCATGACCTTCCCTGGTCAAAGGGTGATGGGTTGAGCAATGAAAACAAGACTGAGCGGCAGCGTATTCCGCCTGACTCGACAGGGTACGAGCAGTTCATGCCGCAGCGCACGCTGAACGTGTTGGGCCGGACTGGACGTAATCGGAAGATCGGCATTGAGGCGAGACTGTCTGGAGTCAAAGTCCAACAGTGGGGAATTGGTCGGGAATTCTTTAACACGAAAAGTTCGTCTCTCAAAAAAAGCAACGCTTTCGTGTGAAGCTGGAGCGAATCTGACGTCTGTGAAGTCTCCAGTTTGCGCGTAACGCGGCTGGCGGAGCTTTAATTGAGCAACCACGAATGATGAATGACAACTGCTTCAGCCCATTTGACTTGAGTCTGAGGCGCTAGCCGATTTCATGCTGTCAAGTCGGCTAGCGACTCAGGCTCAAAAGCTTGCCTAGCAGCCAGACTCTTTGTGAATTGCTGAAAATATTGAACGGCGCAGCCATCGCCGTGAACAGTGCATTATACTCGGACCCCACAGAGCTGTTTTTTCTCTGCGATGTTTGCGGACAGCCTCGGTTGTGTTTCTTCTTCTCTGGGGCGATGCCTGGAAAGTTGTTTTGTGATCGGCGAAATGACAGTCAAAGAAGGCTCAATGGCGTGTTTGCTGACGGCATCCGGACCTGGCGCGGTCGCCGTTATTGAAGCGAAGTTTTTAACGCCTGCCGTCGAACAAGAGGCTCTGCATTCGTTTGTACCGACGCCGGCGCGAGATCTTCAGCTGGTAAGTCCAGGCAGGATTCTCTTTGGCAGCTGGCGTGGCGAAGACATCGTGATTGTGAGGCGGAAGGAGCGGCATTGGGAGATCCATTGTCATGGCGGTTCGATCGCCGTCGAACGGATTCTGACAGACCTGCAGGCGGCTGGGGTCATTGTGCGTGCGTCAGGCGATGGCATCTTTGGGATGAACGACGATCCTGTTTCCGCGGCGATCATGTCGACGTTAATTCGCTGCCGGACGCCAAAGACGGCCGGACTTGCTTTGGCTCAGCTGGATGGTCGTCTGGCGCGCCTGATTCACGACAGCCACAGTCATTGCGAGGCGACCAGATGTCAGGCTCGTCGCATCATCGCTGAGTGGGGGCCGATTGGGCATCATCTGGCAATGGCGTGGCGAGTTGCATTTGTGGGGGCGCCCAACGTTGGCAAGTCGTCTCTGATCAACGCCATGGCTGGTCTGCAGCGGTCCATTGTTTCCAGCATGCCAGGGACAACGCGAGACCTTGTTGAAGTGGATGTGGTTCTCGACGGCTGGATGTTTCAGCTGGTCGATACAGCCGGCGTACGTGCCGCAGGGGCGTCTGTGATCGAAGACCTCGGGATTGAGCAATCGCTGGAGGCAGTGGCAGACTGCGATCTTCTTTGCGTGGTAATGGACGCAACGCAGCCGTCGGTCGAACCGCGACTTTGGCAGTGCCTGGCAGAAGTATCGGTGCCCGTCTGTGTGGTGCTGAACAAAGCCGATCTGATGGACAAAGAAACGCTCATTCAGAACAACTCCGATTTCCCGGCACCTGCTGGAATGGCTGCAGACGACCTGAAGCAGTTTTTCGTTTCCGCGATGACATCCGCAGGATTACCACAGCTGTTTCACTGGATCGTCCGTAGCGTGGTTCCGATCGAGCCTGACAGCCAGACTGTGCTGCCGATTCCTGATCTGCCTTGGGCGTGAGTTCGCCATGTAAGCGTTTTGCGAAAGCGTTTTCGGGCGTGCGAGTTCGCTTGTCACACCCTGCAAACTGCTGCGATTTTCTGTAAGGCGAGGGCCAGATAAAAATTTACCTGCTGTACGACGGACTTGGAAGTCCGTCGTACGATAAGGTCGCGAATGCGAACGCAGAGGTCCATGCCGGACTCAACCAGATCTCAGGCTCCAGATTGTCTCGGCGCGACGTCAAAGCAACGATCTGAATTACGGTGCTTCTTTTTTCTGGGGGTCTTTCGCTTCTGTCTTCACTGCCTGCAATCGCTTGTTCAGGTCGTTGATCTGCTTCTGGATATTCGCCATTTGTTCGTGAAGTGCGGCAATCATTTTTGTCAGCAGCTCCGATTCGGATTGTGGAGACGGCGGTCCATCTTGAGCAGCATCCATGTCGATAATGATTCGTCCAGATGCTCCATCATTCTCGGACGACTGCTGTTTGGCCATCACGCGCAGCTGGTGCAGAATCTTCTCCACGTTCTGCTGCAGATCGGCCCCATCTTCCTGCAGATACGGTGACGATCCTTCAAAAAGTACGCCCGGATAAACATTCCGCAGGTTGGACCGTCCGTCGGCATCGACGTCATTTTTCGCGGGCTCAGGATTTTCTGAAGCCGCCGGGGCCACCAGCACTTCAACCATCATTTTTTGCGGCGTGATTTTGACCATCCGGCGATCGCCTTCCCGAATGATTGCCAATTCCAGCGGCTCACCATCGAAAGCCTGAACTCGTTCAGTCAGATCGTTTCGACATGTCAGCTGATCTTCGTCCATCTGGACAATGATGTCGCCGACCTTAAGGTCAGCCTTCGCTGCGGGCGTTTCCGGGTGAACACTCAAAATCACAACTCCCGCTTCACCCAGCTTCAGATGAGATCTGAGCAGATACGGAGCTTCTTCGCAGCGAATTCCAATGACCCAGCGTTCCACCGCTGTCGCCGTCGGTGTTTCTTCGTCGGCAGCTGATTCGTCGGATGTCGCAGAAGCTGGCACATCGCCTTCGGATTCATCACACGCTTGAACTGCGGCGGAAATGAAAGCCGCAGAACTGACAGCAATCGAAGGCTTGTCGTTGGTGCTCGTTCCTGCCGTGTGCGCGTCAGAATCAGAATCCTCTGGCGGCTGATTCGACAGGTCCGTCTCACCGTTAGCAGTAGCACCAGCCTTCAATGCAAGACCGTCGCCGACCATGACTTGATTCGAGGACGGACCATCCACGGGCCAACCGAACGACGGGCCTGTGCAGCAAACCGAAACCATAATCAACGTACTCAGGAGTTTCATCATCAGATCCATCATTCTCTTCATGCAGGGAAATCTACTTCGCGTTCGCCGCCACGACTTTCTTGCCGAGGTCACAACTCGGGCAGTGGCAGTGCGAGCCACTGCAGTCGTGCAGCTACTGAATATCAAGCCCTGGATCTTCCTGAACAGGAAGCAACATCAATCGATTTCCCTCGATTGGAATAAGCCGCCAGGAAAGCTTCTGCTTTGCCGTTGTCGGCTCGGAAAACAGCGGATGATTTCGGTCAAGTTGAGACAGCTCATTTGGCTCGCTGACAACCGGCACTTCCACGCGCCCCCTGCCCGGTTGCATCTCGACAAAATAAGAGTTTCCCTGGCCACGGATCGGCGCGGAAGGAGCAGAGTTGGTCTGTCTGCCAGCACTCGTTAAATTGTTCAGCTCTCCCAAATGCACGTCAGGAATCAACAGACCGCTCACAAACGCGATTGCTGTGCACAGGGTCAGTGACGTCACAGGATGCGACCACCAGCGGCGAGCCACGTCATTCACGCTTCGACCGCGAGAGAGCGTTGGACGCTCATCAGAACCGCCGGGTGAAGGAGTCACTGCGGTCGACTTCGTCGTTGTTGCCTGACCACCGAATGTGGTTCCGTCGAATGCTGTGCCGTCAATTGTTGCGTTCGCGGAAGAACTATCGACGTCGGCGATTGAGCCCCCCTGAACTCCAAATTTGCGGAAATCGGCCGCGGCATTCATTGCAGTTCGGAAATTTCGGTCTTCCAGCAGTCCGCAGGCCAGGTGTTTCCAGCCGTTGTTCAACGAATCCAGTCTGTGCAGAAGGCTGCGAGTCTCCGCTGGCGACAGTTCCTGATCCACACACCTTTGAATCTGCAGCTCATCATTTTTATTCAGCATTTTCGCCACCTTCCTCACCATAACTCACAAGCAATCTGCGAAGCGTCTTCTTTGCACGAAACAATCGATACTCGATCGTGTCTTCCTGCACTCCAAGATGTTTCGCCAGATCCCGGTAACTCCATCCCTCGGTGTACTTCAACATCAGAATCTGGCGATCGATGTCGTTCAATTCCGTCAGAGCCCTCTGAACATTCTGCTGGGACTCGGAAGCCAATACACGGTCCACGGGAGAGCCCTGCTCACCACGCTGAGACGGATCGGCCAAAAGCCTGTCCTGCATTTTCCTGCGCCGTCCCGTGGAGCGGCGATACATCAGCACCTGGCGAACCGCAATTTGATACAGCCACGCCCCGATTCGGCTCACTTCTCCCAGCATCCCGCTCTGTTTAACAAGTGCCAGGGCAATATTCTGCATCACATCCTCGACCGCATCCGGCTCGCGAAGACGACTGCGCACGACGGTGCGTAACCAATTTTCGTGTTCCTGAAAAACAGCCTGAGGACTCTCGGTGGTCACGATGATTCCCTGCACTTTCGTGCGAATGATCAGAAGAGGATGCCTTGGAATCTTTGTCAGGACTTACCCGCGGCGGAAGGTCCTGCGTTGATCTTTGAACATATCCTCTTGATCACACTTCTGAAATGGATGTTGCCGTGTTGTGAAAATGTCGGAAACGAATTTCACGAGTTTGCCAGATTTCTACAGTGCAATCTTCAGGCCAGACAGAGCCGAAAAGGCAGCTTCACAGTTCGCCTGAGCTTCTTTGGAAATCGCAGCAAAATTGGCCATTGTTTTTGCGACATAGTCACTTCGGGGAGATGTGTCGAGGACGGGAGTCAGTAAATCTGTACTAGTTCACTATTTGATCTTTATGATCTTTTTTTGAAAAATCCGCACGTAATGACGGCCTGCCGCCGATCGTCAACTCATACCATATTTTGTGTTGACAGTTTTTCTGTGCCCACTATATTGCGGTTAATGTCGAATTAACGATTTTGGTCGCGTCCCGGCTCCAGCAGCCGCAAACCGTTATCTGAAAACGGTTTGAGTGTCACCTGGGTCAGTTGATTGACAGTCCGTCGCAGCCGAATATTCTGCTGCTCGTCCGGTAAGGATGCCCCCTTCGACAGGAGGTCGACCATGATGACGATATTTGGTGTGTTCGTTCCTATCTGCTGTGCTCAGCGCTCGCCGCTGTCCTTAGTCTTTTTGCCTGGCTGAGGTCCCCCGTTAACCGTCCGCGATCGTTGCTGCGCTTCTTGATAAGCGGGCTGTGCTGAAACCGTCAATGTCTGGGTTCTGTTCCAAAAGAGTGTTTTGAAATAAATGTGTCATGGAGTCTCTGCGCAAGATGCGTAGCTTTCACCGGAGTAAGGGGAGTAGCGTCGAATGATTCGAGCAGTGTCTGAATGGATTATCCGCAAACGAGATGGCCGCACGGTGCCGTTTGAAGCCCGCTTAATTAACAAGGCTATTCTTAATGCGTTCCGGGCTGAACTGAACCTTGCCGACAATCAGCCGTGGGATCGTGATATTGAAGCAGAAGTTGCATCGATCACGGATCAGATCGTGAATGATGCGTCTGCTGATGCGGCGACGGACCGCGGCGTGGGTGTTGAGCAAATTCAGGACTTTGTGGAAATGCAGTTGATGAAGCGAGGTCACTACCGAGTGGCGCGTCGCTATATCGTTTATCGAGCCGAACACGCGAAAATTCGCGCTCTGCAGCAGCTCGATGACATCGAAGGCAATGAAACGGCTGTTCAGCCTCGGATGTTTGTGAAGCTGGAAGATGGGGTTCGCGTTCCTTTCGACAGCGCTCGAATTCGTCGCCGTATGGAACTGGCTTGTGCCGGGCTGGTCGAATGCGATGCTGAAGAGCTGACTCAGGAAGTCATGAAGTCGGCCTTCGACGGCATTTCCGTCGGAGAAATTTACCGCGCGTCTATCCTGGCAGCTCGCTGCCGGATCGAAACAGATCCAGCGTTCGACACTGTGGCGGCTCGCCTGCTGCGCATGGTGATCAGTAACGAAGCACTTGGCAGTTCACCGCATAATCCAGCCGAATATGCGAAGCTGTACCGCAATCAGTTCGAACATTATGTGATCGATGGAATCAACGAGGACCGTCTGACTCCAGATCTGCGTAATCTGAACCTGACACGTCTGGCAGCCGCTTTGCAGCCGGAACGTGACGGACTGTTCAAATATCCGGGTCTGCAGGCGGTTTATGACCGTTATCTGCTGCACATCGAAGGTCGGCGTATTGAAACTCCCCAGTATTTCTGGATGCGAGTCGCCATGGGCCTGGCGATGAAGGAAGACAATCCAGAAGAACGTGCCATTCAGTTTTATGACATGCTGTCGACCATGCGGTTCACTTCCGCAACGCCGACGCTGTTTAATTCGGCGACCAACCATCCGCAGCTCAGTTCCTGCTACCTGTCGACTGTAAAGGACGACCTGGAACACATCTTCAAATGTGTTTCTGACAACGCGAAGCTCAGCAAGTGGGCCGGCGGTCTTGGCAACGACTGGACCAGCATTCGTGCGACCAATTCCCACATCAAGGGAACCAACGGCCGCAGTCAGGGTGTGATTCCGTTCCTGAAGGTCGTGAACGACACGGCTGTGGCTGTGAATCAGGGCGGCAAACGCAAGGGCGCCGTCTGTTCGTACCTCGAAACGTGGCACATGGATATTGAGGAATTCCTTGATCTCCGCAAGAACACGGGTGACGATCGTCGTCGAACTCACGACATGCACACCGCCAACTGGATTCCAGACTTGTTCATGAAGCGAGTCGAAGAAGAAGGTGAGTGGACTCTGTTCAGCCCAAACGAAGTGCCCGATCTGCACGATCTGGTCGGCAGGAAGTTCGAAGAACGATATACACAGTACGAAAAGATGGCAGAAGCCGGAGAAATCCGGATGTTCAAGAAACTGCCAGCTCTGGAACTGTGGCGCAAGATGCTGACTCGCCTGTTCGAAACCGGACATCCGTGGATCACATGGAAAGACCCTTCGAACATTCGATCGCCTCAGGATCATTGTGGCGTTGTTCACAGCAGCAATCTCTGCACAGAAATTCTGCTCAACACTTCGTCTACAGAAACCGCGGTTTGCAACTTGGGTTCCATCAACCTGCTCGCTCACATTGTGGACGGCCAGTTTGATATTCCGATGCTGGAAGAAACTATCCGCACCGCAATGCGAATGCTGGACAATGTGATTGACATTAACTTCTATCCAACGGATGAAGCAAAGAATTCCAATCAGAAGCACCGTCCGATCGGGATGGGTTTGATGGGTTTCCAGGACGCACTGGCAGCTCTGAACATCAGCTATGCCAGTACGGGCGCCGTGGACTTTGCCGACTACAGCATGGAAGCCATTTCGTACTTCGCCATTCTGGCGTCAACGGAACTGGCAAAAGAACGCGGGACGTATAGCACCTACAAGGGTTCCAAGTGGGATCGCGGCATGCTGCCGATCGACACGATGGATCTGCTGGAGCAGGAACGCGGTTGCCGAATTGATGTGGATCGCTCCGCCCGAATGGACTGGTCGGTTGTGCGAGAAGCCGTTGCAAGACACGGGATGCGTAACAGCAACTGCATGGCGATTGCTCCGACGGCCACGATATCTACGATCATCGGCGTGGCTCAGTCCATCGAACCGATGTACAAGCATCTGTTTGTAAAGAGCAATCTTTCCGGTGAGTTCACTCATCTGAACACGTCGCTCGTTAACGAACTGAAGCTGCGTGGGTTGTGGGATGCGGACATGCTCGAAACGCTGAAGTATTACGACGGCACGCTGTCCCAGATTGCCCGGATTCCTGGTGACATCAAGGCTCGTTACCTGACAGCCTTTGAAGTTGAAGCAAAATGGTTGATCGAATGTGCGGCTCGTCGCCAGAAATGGCTCGACATGGGTCAGTCGCTGAACCTTTACATGTGCGAACCAAGCGGCAAAAAGCTGCATGAGATGTACATGCTGGCTTGGCGAAAAGGTCTGAAGACGACCTATTACCTCCGTACCCTGGCAGCGACTCAGATCGAAAAGTCGACGGTCGACATTAACAAGTTTGGTCTCCAGCAGCGCTCGTCGAAGCACCGCAGTGCATCGAGCGACATTCAGATGGCTCGTATGGAACAGGATCGGTCGCCTCAGCAAGGACGCAGTGACATCCCGTCTCCGCATGTTGTACCGGTGACTGAGGTTTCTCAGTACAAGGCCTGCAGCATCACGGAACCGGATTGTGAGGCGTGCCAGTAGGCCCGCCTGCGCTGGGAATGACCAATGACTAAGCCGCAATGACCAATGGGTTTTTGCGGTCAGTTGTTGGACGTGATGTGAAACGTCGGCGAGCGGCTGGGCGTCAGCCCTCCATGTCCTCAGCACAGCCACGGAGGGCTAACGCCCAGCCGCTCGCCTGTTCGATTCTGTTTTTGGAGTGGTCCTTATGCATCCCCTCAACCGACGAAACTTTCTCAGCCGTTCTGCATCGGGTTTAGCTGGAGCAGCAGCGGCTTCTTTTTTGCCGTGGTCGGTGGCATCTCGGACTTCCGGAGCCATGTGGGACGAGGCCCCGATTGATCTGGCGAAGGCCGATCTGATTTATCGCACGCGAGCACCTCGCAATGGTGAGCCGCGGTTGGAAGAACTGGTCAAGGATTGGATTACTCCGACGCCGCAGTTCTATATTCGCAGTCACGGGCCGAATCCGTCGATCGTGGCGGATCAGTTCAAAGTGTCGATTGAAGGCATGGTGGAAAAGCCGCTTGTGTTTTCGATTGCCGAGCTGATAGAAAAATTTCCGAAGTCGAGCGTGACCTGCACAGTGAGTTGTGCGGGAATTCGTCGTTACGAATTCATCAAAGAAAAAGCCATTAAAGGTGTGGCATGGCAGGAAGGTCCGATCGGTAACGCGGTCTGGTCCGGAGTCCGTTTATCGGACGTGCTGAAAGCGGCCGGCATTCAGAGCGAAGCAAAACACGTTTGGTTTGAAGGCTCTGATGAGATCGTGGACGGGGAAGCCACGTTTCCGTTTGGCGGCTCGGTGCCCATGAGCAAACTCCTGGAAGAAGACGACGCGATGCCGGGCGTTCTGCTGGCGACACAGATGAACGGTCAGCCACTGCTTTCCGATCACGGCTTTCCGATCCGAACAATCGTGCCAGGATATATCGGGGCTCGCAGCGTCAAGTGGCTGAAGAAAATTGTCGTGAGTGACAAGCCGTCGCCAAATCACTTCATCGCTGATGTTTACAAAATGGTGTATTCGGGAACTCGGGTCGAAATCGACGAAACGGCTCCGATTTACAGATATCCGGTGAACGCCGCGTTATGTTCTGCGGTCAGCAAAGACGGCCCGGTCACGGTGAAGGGCTATGCTCTGCCCACCGGTCAGAAAGGTTGTTCAATTTCCAAAGTTGAAATCTCCGCGGATGATGGGCAGACGTGGATGACAACAACGCTGGGCGAACAGGCTGGCGAATTCTGCTGGCAGCTTTGGTCTGCGACTTTACCGGTTTTGAATCCTGAAGCAGACGTGTGCGTCCGCGCGACGGATTCTCTGGGAAACACGATGCCGGAGTCTGTTCCCTGGAACCCCAAGGGCTACCTTTACAACGCATGGCATCGTGTTCCGGCGAAACAGCTTTTCGCGAATGACCAATGACCAATGACCAATTTGCTTTCGGATTTCAAATCTCAAATTTCAGATCTGAAATCACTGATCTCCCCTGAAACCACCAAGTTTTTGTCCTGCTCTCTACTCACGGAATGAGGTTGCTCATGTCAACGATCTCCTTTGAAGACGAAACCACGATGCTGACCGGAACGTCAGGTCGCGTAAAAGCGACCGAAAAGCGCTTGATCAATAACGCTCAGGTTGACGTCAATCAGCTGATGCCGATCAAGTATCACTGGGCGTGGGAACATTACAATAACGGTTGCGCAAACCACTGGATGCCGACTGAAGTTCCGATGAATCAAGATGTCGAAGTCTGGCGTTCTGATCGCCTGACCGACGACGAACGCCTGGTCATCAAACGCAATTTGGGTTTCTTTTCAACGGCTGAATCGCTCGTTGGAAACAATCTGGTTCTGGCAATCTTCAAGCACGTCACCAATGCGGAGTGCCGTCAGTACCTGCTGCGTCAGGCGTTTGAAGAGGCTGTGCATTCTCACACGTTTCTGTATGTGGTTGAAAGTCTGGGTCTGAACGAAGGCGAAATCTTCAATATGTACCGGGAAATTCCGGCCATTGCGAAGAAGGATCAGTTCGAAATGGAACTGACGGCTGAGATCATGAGCGATGGGTTTTCAACCGATACGCTTGAAGGCCAGCAGATGTTCCTGAAGAACCTGATTGGGTTCTACGTGATCATGGAAGGCATCTTCTTCTACAGTGGTTTCGTGATGGTTCTGTCATTCCATCGCCGCAATCTGATGAAGGGCATTGGCGAACAGTTCCAGTACATTCTGCGTGACGAAACTGTTCACATGAACTTTGGCGTCGACTTGATCAACGGGATCAAGTCAGAAAATCCAGGCATCTGGACATCCGAGTTTCAAGAAGAAATGGTTCAGCGAATCCGCACCGCGGTTGAGCTGGAAATCGAATATGCTGAAGGCTGTCTGCCACGCGGCGTGCTGGGCCTGAATGCCGAATCGTTCCGTGATTACGTTCAGCACATCGCTGACCGCCGCCTGGAACGCATTGGTCTGCCAACGCAGTACGGTTCAGCAAATCCATTCCCATGGATGAGCGAAACCATCGACCTGTCGAAGGAAAAGAACTTCTTCGAAACAAGAGTGACTGAATACCAGAGCGCCGGTTCACTCAACTGGGACTGATCCGGGATCTACAACGAACTGCTGATCTCAGCTGGGTTTCAACCTTCAACGCCTCGCAGCTTCAACGCTGCGAGGCTTTTTTATTGGTAAGAACGGTACAACGACACAGACACGACGATGAGGACCTTCGATGGTCTCTCTTAATGTGACTCATAAGCGACTCACCGATTGAACGGCCCCGGCGGATGCAGCCCATTCCGGCACATGAAGTTAGGGCCTCTCGTTGAACCGAGTCCCTTTAAAGGCTACACTGACGGGCGTCTCAGAGCGGACGAATAAGGGTTAGGCAGCTGATTGGGGATGTTTTCTGACCATCTTCAGCGTTGTTCAAGAGCCAGTCCCGGTTTTGTGATGTGTTCTAAGATGTTCGTCGACGTCGGTTGGCATTGCCAGGCCGCCAGCTGTTCATCCTTGACTTGCGCAAAATTGGAGTCATCCCTGGAGGATGCCCTACAAATGGCATGGACGTAAGGAATTCTAACGGCGAGCCGGGTACGTAAGTGCCCGGATTTCTCCAGCAATCGCAACAAATCAGGGGATTTACATCCCCCGCCCGCCATACGTCCACGGCATTGGGATGCCGTACGTCAGTGTCGGGGAACGCCACTTTAAAGTTCAGAAATTGAACATCACTCATGCGAGATCAACAATCGAACAGTCCGGGGCTCAGCGCAAACAGGCAGAGTTTTTCTCAGGCAAACATTATATTCAACGTTTTCAGGGCTCGCGATGGGGAAGAATGGAATCCATTCGTCTACGGCTCAATAATCCTGGCTCTCATGCTGGTGTTTGTGTTCGATGTTTATTCGCCAGTGGGCGTGGCCGTCTGGATCTTTTATCTGCTTCCGGTCATTTTGACACTCTTTATCTGGCGGCCATGGATGGCGCCGGCTGTGGCGCTGTTGGTCACGGCAATTATGATTATTGGCTATCAGCTCAGTCCTCTCAGTCCGATCGCCGGAATGCCCCGACTCGCCATGATGAATCGCAGTTTCGGGGTTGTCGCCGTCTGGATGATCTCGGTGATCGGTTACTACTTCATCCAGAACAAAGTCACTGTCCGTCGCCAGAACTGGCTTCAGTCCGGTCAGACCGCACTCAGCAAAGTGGTCGGTGGTGAGCAGACGATGAGTCAACTGGGTGATCACGTTCTTGAATTTCTTACGGAATACACGGGAGCTCATGCCGGCGCATTTTTCGGCAGAAACGGGAACGGGTTTCAGCGTCTGGCAGCGTATGGAGTCTCTAACACTTCCGATATGATGATGAGGTTCGAAAGCGGTGATGGTTTGCTTGGGCAGGCCGTCAAAGGCAGTCGACCTGTTCTGGTCAATGATGTACCTGATGGGTACTTGACTATCGGTTCCTCGTTGAGGCAGGGGAAACCTCGGTACCTTTTCATTGCCCCGATTTCTGAAGATGGCACTGTCAATTCGGTCGTGGAGCTGGGCTACATTCACGCCTGCGACACGGCCGTCTCTGAGCTTCTGGAACGGGTCTCGGACTCCATTGGCGTGGCGATTCGATCGGCCCATTACAGGACTCATCTTCAGGATCTACTGGAAGAGACGCAGCGTCAGGGAGAAGAACTGCAGACCCAGGCAGAAGAGCTTCGCGTCTCCAATGAAGAACTGGATCTGCAGAGCCGCGGACTGCGTGATGCCCAGACACGTCTGCAGCACGAGCAAGCCGAACTGGAAGAAACCAACGGGCAGCTTGAGGAGCAGACACAGCAACTGGAGTTGCAGAAACAGGAACTGACTCGCGCCACAGAACGTCTCACGAAACAGACTCGAGAACTGGAACAGGCCAGTCAGTACAAGACTGATTTTCTGGCGAATATGTCCCACGAACTGCGTACGCCACTCAATGCGTCGCTTATCCTGGCGAAGCTTCTGTCGAATAACTCTGACGGCAACCTGACACCCGAACAGGTTCAGTTTGCTCAGACCATTCATGGTGCCGGCAATGATCTACTGATTCTGATCAACGACATTCTGGATCTGTCGAAGATCGAGGCCGGCAGGATGGATGTTCGCTCCGAGCCGCTTAAGGTCGCCCGTTTTGTTGAAGAAATTGCGCGACTGTTCGAGCCAGTGGCGGGTGAAAAGGGACTCGGTTTTTCCATTTCTGTTCCGCCGGATGGACCCGAAATTATTCAAACCGACCGGCAGCGGCTGGAGCAGATTCTGAAGAACCTGCTGTCAAATGCATTTAAATTCACGGAAAAAGGCGAAGTGTCGTTTCGCTTCACACGGGTAACCGAAGGTCGTGTGGCATTCACCGTCAGTGATACTGGAATCGGGATTGCCCGCCATCAGAAGGAGATGGTCTTCGAAGCCTTTCGTCAGGCGGATGGGACAACGAATCGAAAATATGGCGGTACGGGCCTGGGCCTTTCGATTTCTCGTGAGCTTACGCGGTTGCTGGGTGGCGAACTGCTGCTGGAGAGCGAACCGGGTCGAGGCAGCGTCTTCACTGTCCTTCTTCCCGAGATCTATGACGAAGACAAAGTGCGTCCTCGCGTTGCCGCGTCGCTGGCCCAATTGAGCACCGCGACCGGTCTGAACGCCGGTGCCCCTGGGACCGACGAATACAAGCGTTTTGACGGACACCAAAGTCCTGATGGTTACCAGTCAGCAGCGAAGCCAGCCCCGGTGCCTCGGCTACGGTGGCTTAAAGATGACCGCGACAAGCTGTCTGCAAAAAATCGAGTGATCCTGGTTGTGGAGGACGACGAAGCGTTTGCGACGATTCTGGCGGACCTCGCCCATGAGCTGAATTTTCAGTGTATCATCGCCACGACCTGTGACGAAGCGCTCAGTCTGGCGGCTCAGTATTCGCCGTGCGCCGTCCTGCTGGATCTTGGCCTTCCCGATCATTCCGGGCTGACGGTTCTTGATCGCCTGAAGCATGACGTGCGCATGCGTCATATTCCCGTGCATGTCGTCTCAGCGTCCGATAACTCGGAGAGAGCGTTCGCTCTTGGAGCGCTCGGATATATGCTGAAGCCAGTCGAACGCGAAAAGCTGATCGAAGCATTGAAGCGCCTGGAGACGCGTCTGTCGCAGCCAATGCAGCGCGTGCTGGTCGTCGAAAATGATCCGGCACAAATGCTGGCTATCCGTGCTCTGTTGAACATCGAGAAAGTTGAAACAGTCGGCGTTGGAACGGCGGCCGAATGCCTGGAACACCTGAAATCCTCGACCTACGACTGCATGGTGCTTGACCTTTAGCTGCCGGATGCCACGGGCGATATGGTGCTGGAGACTCTGAGTCTGGAAGAAGCGTATTCGTTTCCACCGGTCATTGTTTATACCGGCCGTGAACTGACGGCCGATGACGAGCAACGCCTGCGACGTTACTCGAAGTCGATTATTATCAAGGGCGCAAAATCGCCCGAGCGTCTGTTGGATGAGGTGTCTCTGTTTCTGCACCAGGTGGTTTCCGAACTTCCGCCTGCGCATCAGAAGATGCTGGAAAAGGCTCGCAGTCGGGATTCATCGCTGGAAGGGCGTCGCATCCTGGTGGTTGAAGACGATGTGCGAAACGTGTTTGCAGTTACCAGCGTGCTGGAGGGACCGGGCGTCACGGGGGAAATTGCCAGAAACGGCCGTGAGGCTCTGGAAGTGCTCGAAAAATCGCTGGCCGATCCAGGTCGCCGGATCGATCTTGTTTTGATGGACGTCATGATGCCCGAGATGGACGGCATCACGGCGACTCGCGAGCTGCGAAAACGGCCCGAATGGAAAAAGCTGCCGATTATCATGCTGACGGCGAAAGCAATGCCGGATGATCAGGAAGTCTGTCTGGCGGCTGGTGCAAACGACTATCTGGCCAAACCGCTGGACGTCGAAAAACTGCTGTCACTGATTCGTGTCTGGATGCCTCGTTAACGACAGGGGAGACACGACTGTGTTGGAAAACACCGAAGACCTCGAGATCCGACTTCTGCTGGAAGCCATCGCGCAAAAATATCACTACGACTTCCGCGGCTACTCGATGGCGTCGATCAAGCGTCGTCTGGCGCAGGCCCGCGACCGGTTTCGTTGCGCGACATTTTCGCAGTTGCAGGATCGAGTCCTGCATGATCCTGACATGTTCACCGAGATGCTGACATTTCTGACAATTCAGGTCAGCGAGTTTTTCAGAGACCCCAGTTACTTTCGCGCTCTGCGGGATCTGATTGTGCCGCATTTAAAAACCTACCCGTCGCTCAAGGTGTGGGTAGCCGGCTGTAGTTCGGGTGAAGAGCTTTATTCGCTTGTCATTCTTTTTCGGGAAGAGGGACTGGAAGATCGAACGCTGTTTTATGGGACGGATATCAATCCCGAGGCACTCAAGCGGGCGGAAGCGGGCGTTTACAGCCTGGACCGCCTGCCGTTGTTTACTCAAAATCATCAGGCGTCAGGCGGCCGCAGTTCGTTGTCGGATTATTACACAGCAGCGTACGGGTCGGCGGTGTTCGACAAAAGTCTTCGTAGGCGAGCCGTCTTTTCTGATCACAGTCTTGTGTCCGATGAAGTCTTCGCGGAAGTTCATTTGATCTGCTGCCGCAACGTGCTGATTTATTTTGACCGTCCGCTCCAGGATCGGGTGATCGGGCTGTTCAAAGATTCGCTGGTCAGAAAAGGCTTCCTCGGACTTGGCTCACGAGAAAGCCTGCGTTTTTCCGCGCACGCGGATGCGTTTTCTGAGTTCTTGATTAGCGAGAGAATTTACCAGAGGCGGGGAAACTGATGACTGCTGCTACTTCCGCACCCGGTCCTTATGGGCTTGTCGAGCGACCGCAGGCTGTTGTCATCGGAGCTTCCGCCGGCGCGATTGATGCGGTGTCAAAAATTCTGGAGGCCCTTCCGTCGGGATTCCGACTGCCCATCATGGTCGTGATCCATCTGCCGGCGAACAGGCAAAGCATGCTTGCCGACGTCTTTCAGTCACGCAGTCGGATGTCTGTTGTCGAAGCGGAAGACAAGGAGCCCATTCAAGCAGGGACGGTTTATCTGGCTCCACCAAATTATCATCTGCTGGTGGAAAAAAATGACTGCCTGTCCCTCTCGAGCGAAGAACCGGTAAATTTCTCCCGTCCGTCGATTGATCTTCTGTTTGAAACCGCTGCCGATGCCTATGGAGCCGGTCTGGTGGGTATCATTCTGACTGGCGGAAACAGTGATGGAGCACAGGGACTGCGTGCTGTTCACACGGCCGGCGGCCTGACCGTTGTTCAAAGGCCTGAAATCGCGCATACTTCAACCATGCCCATTGCTGCACTTGACGCCTGTCCGACATCACGAATTTTTGATCTGGATGAAATCGCCAACTGCCTTTTAGAGATTGCTGAATTCAGATGAAAATGTCTGCACCGGTTTATTTTCTGCTCGTCGATGATCTCGATGACAATCTGTTGGCGCTCGAGGCCTTACTTCGCCGGGACGGGCTGGTCCTGCTGAAGGCGCGATCGGGCAGCGAGGCGCTCGAACTGCTGCTGGTTCACGATGTTGCGTTGGCACTTGTGGATGTCCATATGCCGGAAATGGACGGCTTTGAACTGGCCGAGCTTATTCGTGGCAGCGAGAAAACACGACGGGTTCCCATCATTTTTCTGACCGCGGGTGGGCCGGACGAACAAAGACGATTCCGGGGATACGAGACAGGTGCGGTCGACTTCATTCGCAAGCCTGTCGAGAACGACGTACTTCGCAGCAAGGTGGATGTGTTCTATGAACTGTACCGGCAGCGTCAGGAAGTGGCCTGCCAGCGTGATGAACTAAGCGCCGCGACCACGGAAATCGGCCGACTGCTGACCGAGAGCCGTCGTCAGGCGGAGGAATTGCGAGAGATGGATCAGCGGAAGGACGAGTTTCTTGCAACGCTGGCGCACGAACTGCGGAATCCCCTGGCTCCAATTCTGAACGCAGTTTCGGTGATGCAGGTCAGGGGAATGGCTGACCCCATTCTCGAATCCATGCGGGAGGTGATCGAGCGACAGACCAGGCATATGGCTCGTCTGGTCGATGAGCTTCTGGATGTCTCGCGAATCGCAACGGGAAAGCTGTCGCTGCAGTTGAAGCCGATGGATCTTATGACGGTCGTCAATAGAGCCGTGGAGGTTGCACGATCAACAATTGATTTGCATAAACACCAACTTGAGGTGGTGCTGCCCACGCGTCCCGTTCTTCTGGAAGGCGATGAAGTTCGGCTCACACAGGTCTTTGCCAACCTGCTGACGAATGCGGCCAAGTACACACAACCGGGCGGGCAAATTCGCGTTGTGGGTGAAGCGGACGGTGACACTCTGCGTGTTTATGTTGATGACACCGGCATCGGGATCCCGAAAGACATGCTCTCCAGAGTCTTTGGGCTCTTTGTTCAGGTCGATTTCTCTTTGGAACGATCTCAAGGTGGACTCGGAGTGGGACTCGCTCTGGTCCGCCGACTTGTAGAACTTCATCAGGGCCATGTCACAGCTTCCAGCCTGGGTCTGGGACACGGAAGCCGGTTCACAGTGACCCTGCCACGACTTCCGGATCGTAGCAGTCATGCGTCATGCGACCTTCTTTCGTCCGTTGGCACGGATGATTATGCGTCCGGCGTGCTGCGGATTCTGGTGGTCGACAACAACGAAGACGCCGCCAAAGGCCTGGAGATGTTGCTGGACTTCCGCGGCCATTTGACAAGAGTGGCCCATTCGGGCCCGGATGGGCTCAGCGCCGCACGCGAGTTTCAGCCCGACCTTTGCATTCTGGAGATCAACCTGCCTGGCATGAGCGGCTATGAAGTCGCACGAGCTCTTCGATGTGATGCTTGTTTTGCAGATACGACGCTGGTAGCGCTAAGCTGCTATGCCACTGAGGATGATAAGCGTCTTGCGATCGAAGCCGGGTTTAACACGCATCTGACGAAGCCAGCGAACATCTCTTTGATTGATGAGATTATCGCCGCGTGGCAGCCAGTTTCGCACTTCAATCGTACATTGTGAAATGTAAACATCAGAAAACAAAAATCAGGTGGCCAGGAAAGCCGCCAGAGTCCTCAAAAAAGCCGCAAAGAAGGCCAACGCGTCGCTATGCGAGGAATCAAGAAGGCAGCGCGAGTTGCCCGGAAGGCGGTACGGAAAAGTGAAGTCGACCTTTGCCGTTGCAGTCCGCAAATACCTCGGTCATGCGTCAGCAACCACGTGAACGTGAACTCAGCGACGTCATCGCAGGACTGCCGATCCGATTACTTTTGGACGAACTTCTTTGCCACTTTCGTCGCGACTGCGCCGCTTGTGTAGTAACCGACGGAGACCTGCCCCACCTGAGTCAGCAGGTCGTAGGCCTCCCAGCGATTCCAGCTGAAGTCAGCTTCAAGCCACAAAATCAGCCGCGCATAACTTTCCACAATCGCCCGCTCCAGTGGGCGAGCGACTGCAACGGTCATCAGTTCCGTGGGTGATTCAATGCGTGGACCGGTGAGCTTTGCGTTGCGGACCAGCTCAACTCGAATTGTCGTTCGGGCCGGCATTTCCAAAGCTGTAGCCGAAAGTTCCCCGTGTCCCTGAGCTGCATGCGCGTCGCCCAGATACAGATATCCGCCCGGCACAAACACCGGCAGATAGACAGTGTTCCCGGGACAAACTTCGATCAGATCCATATTCCCGCCATGATTGCCGGCGGGAGCTGTCGATGGAACTCCCCAATCGGGCGCGGTGCCAAGGCAACCCAGCATCGGTGCATAGGGAATCGAAACCGACGGACTCCACTCAATGAAGCCATTCCGAATCGGGCAAATGCGCGTGCCAGGCGGACAGTCACTTCCAAGCCACTCCGTCAGCATTCCGGGGCCACCCGTGTATGTAGCGCACTGACCAATCAATGGCTCAATCGACTCAATGTACACAGCAAGTGCGTCGCCCGGCATCGCACCTCGAACCACGATCGGGCCATTCACGGGATTGCTCCAGGGCATCGCCTGTTTGTCGCGCCGATCGGTCGGCTCGCGCAGTTGCCCCGACAAGGCGTCTTCCGAATCCACAATCAGACGCTCACCCGAATCGATTTCCGCTCGCGGTGCGGAATGCCGACTGAATTCGTACTGCAGCGGAGTTGGATTGAGCGGTGTCATAGGGCTTCCTGATAGATTCAGCGACCGGAGGAAATGAAACAAGGCTCAGTCGGAGAAGCGACATTTTCTTCCCTTCTGCCCCTTCCAGCAACGCTGTGAAGTATTTTATTGAGTGAATTTGCTGTTGTTCCGGGCCGAAGGCCCATCCGTTTGCTTAGCCCGGGCCATCGGCCCGGGAATTTGAATCCCTTGATTTTGTTAGGCCCAAAGGGTCGGCCATTTGAATACCCATTTCCCGTGTACAAACGGTCCGCCCATTGGGCCTTTTCGATGATGTTGGTCGCTGGTCCCGGGCCGATAGCCCAGGCAAGGCAATCGGATGGCCCTTTGGGCCGAAATCGCATGAAATCCTAAACAAAAATGCTTCACGGCGTTGCTCTTCCAGGGAGAGAAAGAACTTCGACGAAGCCGCTGAAAACATGGCAATAAATCCTTAACGGCGTTGCCCTTCACCATGGCCCTCACTCCTAAATGGCGCGGACTTAACGTATTTTTTTAGCGGAACTGGCCAGAAGTATCGGCTTTCCCTGCAAAAACGGGGGCCGCCGAAAGTCTTGGCGACTTCCGCTACGCCTGAAGTCCACGTCATTTCCCTCTCTCTTGCCGGGGATCGGGGACACAGGAAGTTTCACAAACCCGATTCTCAATCGGAACCTGTTTATGTGGACTGCAATCATGCTGGCCGGTGGTGTGACCGTTGCTATGGCTGCGACGGAACTGCCGCATCGGCCGGTTGTTTTGCCTGCGTGAGCACCAGCAGCACCTGTGTTCCCTTCGGTGGAATGTGATCGGACCAGCCTTCAAACGCCTGAGAACCATCGGAGGCAGAACTTTCTTCCTGCACATCAATCAAGGCGTCGGCGAAGTTGGACGTGCAGATCACATGACCGCCTTCCGCCTGATAGAACTGTTCGCCGGTCTCTTCGTCGGTGTACATGCTGCTGCCGACAAAGACAAACCGAGCCGTCATGCCGACCGACTGACTGTCGTCAAAAAACTTCTGAATCGCCTTCTTGTACTCATCCTTGTCCGACTTTGAAAGCAGGTCGTCGCGCTCTTCCGCTGTCATCGGGCCGTACCAAAGGATCTCGTTGTTGAACTTATCCCACCGCAGATTCTTGTAGGGGAACACTAGCCCCGGCGGCGGACCGGACAACGGAGCTGAATAATACCGATGGATATTTCGCCGAACCCAGTTCTGCACGGGCTTTTTCTGAACACCGCCCTTCTCATCCAGCCACACGGCTTCGATCATGATTTCCGGACCTGAAGGCCGAACGAACTCGGGACTAAACTGCACTGGCTTACCAGGCTCCATACCCAGCGCCAGCAAACCCGTATGAATCACGTAAGCTTTTGAACGAACTCGCAGGATGGTCTCATGTTCGCGATTGCCCTCCGGGACCAGCAGCATCTCCAGCAGGCAGTCGCTGCATGCAACCTCCGTGCGCAGAATCAGTCGCTTACTTTCCAGATCGAGAAATACTGTCTTCTCCGGATTCAAAGGCGTCGCTTCCTGCAGCTCCGCCGCCAACTGTTCCTGCAGCGCGGGCAGAGCCTTTTGGGAAGCGTTGCCAGGCCCTTCGTCGGGAACGGGCTTCGGAGCCTCCGCCGGCGACACTGCCTTTGACTCCGTTGCGGACTCCGCTTTCTTTCCGCCGTCCTTTTGGCCACCGTTTCTGATTGCGGGAGTCGCCTTCGACTTTTGAAACACCGGCCGCGCCACAGCACGCACAGTCAAGAGAAGGCTGCCAGACAACGCCACGGCAACCATTGCCGCGAGACAAAAATATTTTCTGGCTGTCATAGCCGCCTCCGTTTTTGAAAGTTTGTCGAACCCAGGCAACAGGGTCAACTACAGGATATCCGAGATCGGTTCGCCATCACAGATCTTGAACGGCCGACCCTGTAGATCGTGGATCTCCCGCCCCGGATCAAGTCCGCAGGCGTGACAGACTGTGGCGAGGTAATCGCCAGGCGTCACGGGATTTTCTTTTACATACGCCGCCTGATTATCGCTGGCTCCGTAAATGGTTCCGCCCTGAACACCACCGCCGGCAAGAACTCCGGAGTAGCAGAACGGCCAATGATCACGCCCGTTGACGGCATTGATCTTCGGCGTGCGACCAAATTCGCCAACGCAGGAGACCAGCGTTTCATCCAGCAGACCACGATCCGACAAATCTTCCAACAGTGCCGAGTAGGCCTGGTCAAACGCGGGCAGGCAGTAGTTTGCCTTCAGCATGCCATAGCCCGTCTCACCGTGTTCGAGATCATTCAGGCCGCCGTGAGCATCCCAGACGTTGTAAACTTTGGCCCGAGGTGTAATAAACATCCAGTTGACAGTGACCAGTCGCACGCCGGCTTCGACCAGTCGCCGCGCGGTCAGAAAACTGTCGCCGTATTCATTGCGTCCATAACGATTGCGAACGGCAACAGGTTCCAGTTCCAGATTGAGCGCGTCTTTCACCGTGGTCGCATGGATCAATCGGTAGGCGGTTTCGTAGATGCTGTCGAAGGCTACGGTCGATGCGTCGCGCTGAACGGCCCGGTCTTCGCTTTCGAGCAGATTGAGTAATCCACGGCGAGCCTGCAGACGTGCGAGAGAAACATCGTCAGGAAGCGCCAGAGGGATGGCTGATTTCTCAGCGTCCAGGCGCGGGCCCATCTGAACATGATTGAAGACTTCACCGAGCTCCACCGGATCGTGGGTCGATCCTAGAAATCCCGAATGAGTCCCCGCGTAGAAAAGTCCGTCGTGAGCAACCGCCCTCGGAATAGAAAAACTGGCCGGCAGCGTTGATCGTTCACCAAGGTAAGAGAACATCGAACCAATGGACGGGAAGTCTGTTCGAACTCGACCGTTGGAAGGAAACGTTCGCGGCGGACTCATGGCTCGCCCCGTCATCGTGTGGTACACCGAAACGCCATGGTCGGTTGCCGAATGCGTAAGCGATCGAATGATGGCGAGCTTATCTGCGTGGCGAGCCGTTTGCGGCATCTGGTCGCCGAGTAAAATGCCGGGCGCCGTCGTTGCGATGGGCTTGAACGGGCTGCGAATGCCTTCAGGGGCATTCGGTTTCATGTCCCACATATCCTGTTGAGGCTGGCCGCCCCACATAAACAGAAAGATGCAGGATTTAGCGGTCGCTTTTCGGGCGGAAGGAACGGCCTGTTCCATCGCCAACAGTTGCGGCAGAGTCAGCGCACCGCAGCCGACTGATCCCAGTCGCAGCATGGCATCTCGACGATGAAGCATTTTCATTTCCTCAGCATTCACGAGGACCTAAGGCTCAAGTTTGTGGATGATCCTTTGTATCACAATTTTCGCCCATTCCCAACCGCCTTTCTGGCAGATTGCTTCAGCATTCCAACGGCATTTCTCGAATCACTGCACCATTGCACAGTGCCGACCATCCGCCCGAGCGTACGACTTTCTTAGGCGATCAGTGAACCGCATGGTTACGACTTGAGTATTATCACAACCCGACGCGTCGGCGAGAGATTTGTGGGCACGCAGCCAAACAGCCACAAAGGAGTCCGTCACTGACGTTTCGGGTTTCTATAATTGAGAAGACGCAACTTCCACGGGGGCGATTCGGGTGAGGTCGCAGCGTGTCTCCGTTGGACGTGTCGCCGGGAATCCGTCATGCTGCTCACTTGTTGCGGACGAGGAGCCTGTTATCCTCGGTTATCTGGCCAACGCGTCGCAGCAAAATCAATGTTTTTGACACCTTCAGCTGAGTTCCTTCGATGATCGTTCCGCAAATCTGTCCACCACAGAGAGTTCTCATGGGGCCGGGCCCCAGTGATATTCATCCAAGCGTTCTGGCTGCGATGGCAGCTCCGACGGTGGGCCATCTGGATCCTTACTTTCTGAAAGTTATGGACGAAGTGCAGTCCATGCTGCGACAGGTCTTTCAGACGACCAACCACATGACCATGGCGATCAGCGGGACCGGCAGCGCCGGTATGGAAACCTGCGTGGTGAACCTCATCGAACCGGGCGACCGCATGATTGTAGGCGTCAATGGTGTCTTCGGCGGTCGCATGGCGGACGTCGCAGAACGCGTCGGTGCGGAAGTGACGAAGCTGGAACGCCCGTTTGGAGAAGTATTTACTCCGGAAGAAGTTGCGGCTGCTGTTCAGAAAGTTCGCCCCAAAGTCGTGGGCATCGTGCATGCTGAAACCAGCACTGGTGCAAAACAGCCGCTGGAAGAAATCGCAAAGATTGTCCACGACGCCGGTGCGCTGCTGATCGTCGACTGCGTGACGTCGCTCGCCGGAATTCCTGTCGAAATCGACCGACTGCAGATCGATGCGGCCTACAGTGGTTCGCAGAAATGTCTGGGCTGTCCTCCGGGTCTATCGCCCGTGACATTCGGGCCGAAAGCTCTGGAAGCCATGGACAATCGCAAGACGAAGGTTTCCAGCTGGTACCTGGACATCGGGCTGCTGCGAAATTACTGGGGCGCTAATCGAGCCTATCACCATACAGCTCCGATCAACATGAACTACGCTCTGCATCAGGCCCTGCGTCTGGTTCTTCAGGAAGGACTCGAAGCCCGTTTTGCCCGACATCAGCTGCACCATGAGGCGCTGAAAGCTGGCGTGAATGCGATGGGAATAAAGTATTCGGTGGCGGCAGAAACGTCGTTGCCGATGCTGAATTCCGTGCTGATCCCGGACGGCGTTGATGACGCGGCCGTTCGCAGCCAGTTGCTGAATGAATTCGGCATCGAAATCGGTGGCGGGCTTGGTCCGATGAAGGGCAAGACCTGGCGAATTGGACTGATGGGTGAGGCCGCTAAGAAGTCGAATGTGCTCGTCTTTTTGGCAGCTCTCGAACAGTGTCTGAATCGCCAGGGAGTGCGACCGGCCCCCGGCGCGGGTGTCGCTGCGGCCAACGCGGTGTACCTGGCCTGAAAGAATCGCCCGAATTTCGCGGTCCCAGGTTTCTGAGGAATGCGGAAGCCTGGTGAGAAATTGATCGAGGCGTCTCGTTCGCGGGTAAGCTGCAGTTTGCCATCCGGGCGAGCCGGATGGCGGTTTAGTCATCACCTGAGCCGCGAGGCGCTAGCCGCGGGTGTTGATTTAATGGGTTTTCACAACCCGACACGTCAGTGAGGGATAAAATTGCCCGCGTTTTTTGCCAACATCCCTCGCTGACGCAGCGGGTTACGATTAAATCGACAGGCCGCTAGCGCTTTGCGGCTCACGAAATCAGCACCGGGTGGCGGGGTGTTCGAGTTTAAATTCAAGCGTCATTACTCTGAAATAAACGTACGAAAGTCGCTCTGTTTATTCCCTGCTACGTTGACCAGTTTTATCCCGGGGTGGGAATGGCAACGGTTGCAGTTCTGGAACACTTTGGTGTCCAGGCGGAATTTTCAACCTCGCAAACCTGTTGCGGTCAGCCGATGGCCAGCAGTGGCTGCATGGACGAAGCCCGGCCTTTGGCAAAGAAGTTCGTCGACACATTCGACGGCTATGATTACGTGGTGGCGCCGTCGGGAAGTTGTGTTTCCATGGTACGCAATCATTACGACCATGTGTGTGACCACAACGACCAGAAGGCCGCCACTGTTCGAAAGTGAACTCTGGCGGAAGCTGATGCCCATTTGAGAACTCTGGAATCATGGCAGCGCGGCAAAGTTCGGTGCACGATGGTCCCGGGAATCGGCGACACAACGTTCGATATCGCAAAGGTGGATGATCCGCATCACCTGGAAAATGTCGACTGCGCGGTTTTGCGCGGTCACTTCTGCGTGGCGGAAAACGGAGCTATCTGGGTCACCGACGACAACGTAAAGCATCGCGTGTTGTATTTCATTCCGCAGCATATCTCGCTGGTCGTGCCTGCGTCGCAGATTGTGCACAACATGCATGAAGCCTATTCACGCATCACGATTGGGGCTCATCTGTTAGCGGGATTTATCTCCGGCCCCTCAAAGACCGCGGATATTAAACAGTCTCTCGTGATCGGCGCCCACGGGGCTCGTTCACTGACTTTGTACCTGGTGGATGCGCTGTGAAATTTGAAAAGCGTAAGAATAGAGGCCGCATCTTTTGCACTACCGGGCCTTCCTGGGACTGAAATCGGAACGTCTGACGACCACTTCTTCTTCAGCGACGGCATGTATTCGACGACGTCAGCAAGTTCCTGAGTCGTCATGGTCTTCTGCACGTCGGCCGGCTTCAGGCTGATCGTTTGTTTGACCAGTTCTTCGGCGAGCGGCAGGGCGTCAGCCCTCCTTGTCACGCGCCGCTCTGTCAGATGCATCAAGAAATCCAATTTTGAGTTCACTCGCGATGCGCCATTCGTACGCTTCGATCTGCATCTCCCGCAATGTCAGTTTCTGGTACTTCTCCCACCAGCGTCTCATTTCTTCTCGATCCCTATTTTTACGGAGGTGCTGAGAGAAATAGCCTTTGCAACTATGAGATTTTCCGTCAGACCCAGTCCGGGACTTGTACCGCATGGGCGAGGGATCGACCTGCTGTTCTATAATCAAGAAGCAGACTTCTCCAACTGACAGGCCACGAACGACTGCCGTTTCGATCGACAAGGAGTATCCCTCATCGTTCATGTGCTCAATCAATGCAGGAAAGGCTTCTTTCCCGAGGGAACCAAGTTTTGCCTGGACCATTTCAATTTTCTGCTGCACGTCCAGGTCATACCCACGCAGGAGCTTGATTGGCCCAGGATTCATATCAGGATTAGGATCCCGATTCGACGATTGAAGTTGGCGGATGAGCGTCTCGACATGATCGCGACTCACGCGCGATCCACTTTCTGCGTCAGAGATGAGCGTCAGCGGCGGAGCAGTCGGAGTCGACCGCGCCAATTGAGGCATCGTCACAAGGATGAGGCTTACGAATACGCACGGAGTGATCGTTCGTATGCTTTCCATATTGAGTTTTGGCTGTTTGGCTGCGTGCAAACGAATCCCTCGCTGACGTGTTTTTGAAGTTGTGCTATTTGTAATAGAGATAGGGGCAACGCCCCGGAAATTTACCTGGCCCAGCCCAACGGGCTCGTTATGGAGCAAACGAATTTGTTTTGAAGGGCCAAAGGCCCGACAGTTTGTGTAGATCCCACTGGGGGGGCAAATGGCCGGGCCGTTGGCCCTCAGACATTCGTTTTTATTGACTCCCATCCCGCTGGGCTGGGCTAGGCAAATCGCTGGGCCTTTGGCCCGAAACCCAACAATTTTCGCAACTTCAAAACTGACGCTTCGGGTTGGGATAATTGCCAATGCATTGCCCTGGATTTAGAATCGCGTTCCGGCTGATTCAATCAACAACGCGTTGCCACACGGCAGCTAATGTAGCCGTAGTGATGTTCAGTTAGTCCAGCAGCACCAAAGTATCCGGCAGTTCGTTGACGTCCTGCGATGATCGAGGCAGTGCGGTTTCCAGAGAGGTGGCTGCTTGCTGGATTGTGTGACAGATGGCCGTTGCGACGTCGTGCTTCTGCAGACCGGTCGTAAGATGCTGGCATAGCGATTCGGGGAACTTTTCTCCCAACGCTTCGACGACGCTGCGATCGCCGAGCACCACGGCCATGCGTTCATACAGTGACACGAAAATCAGGACGCCCGACGCTCCTGCTGTGTGGTGAATTCGCCGATCAAAGAACAGTTGCCGTGCTCGAACATTCACTTCTTCCTTCATCTGACTTCGAGGCGTGAACAATCGTCGCAGGCCGTGCAGTCGATCGGCGAGAACAGCGCCGACGATGAAGCAGACAACCATCACGACCAACAGGAGTCCCACCTGTCCCCAGACAGACAGGCTTCCCCATTGACCGGGCTCCGGATGCCCCGGCAGGGCCAGAAAAATCGCCGCCGCGCCAACCATCGCGCACCAAAGACCGACAAGATCTTCAGCTCGGTCGTAGCGACCGGAGAACGTGGCCACAACCGGAACGATCTCACAGCACGTTCTTAACTCCGCTGCCGAAACGGCCGCTTCAATCTGTGATCGATATTCTGAACTGATGACTTCAGAAGCTTTTTGCATTGCGATTCTCCTTACCACGATCCTGAAGCACCACCACCGCCAGATGATCCACCACCAAACGACCCGCCGCTGAATCCACCTCCGCCGCTGCCGCTGTTCTGGCTCATGGTGCGAAGAAAGTACCACGCGGCCGCGAAGATTCCGCCCCACATCAACCATGCCCAACCACTGGCGCCTCGCCGATAGAGCGACACGGCTGTGAAGATGGCGAGTCCAATAAACACGATCGGGATAATGATCTCGGCCGTCGATTTTGGCTTCGTTGGCAGTTCCAGTTTGCGAGCCATCTTGTCCAGGGCGTCAACCCCACCAACGATGCCCGCGGAGAAGTTGCCCTGCTTGAATTGGGCGATGATATATTCGTTCATGATCTGCTGGCACGTCTGATTTTCCGAGCGACCCCAGCCAGCTCCCAATTCAATACGAGCCTTTCGGTCGCCTTTGGAAACCAGCAGCAGGATGCCCGTGTTCCAGTCCTGGCCCTGCAGCTTGGCATGCCCGATCTGCCACTGATTAAACAGCAATGCCGCAAAGGTTTCGATTGGCATTCCTTCGCCGCCGTGGCTGGCCATCGAATCGATCGTCACCACGATGAGGGGAGTCGCTTTGTCCGTCAGCAGTTTGTCACAGACCGTCCGAATATGTGTGACGGATGCTTCGTCCAGCATTCCGGCCTTATCGCTGACAAATTCCCGATCTCCCGGCGGCTGCAGGTCAAATTGCTGAGCCGCCGTCGGAACCGAACAGAGCGTTATGAACGCCATGAAAACACACACGCTCAGTCGTTGAGCAGTCATTTGCTGGTCCTAAGGAACAGATTCACAACGTGAGAAAACGCAACTACTTCTTTTTCAGCGACTGCATGTATTCCGTGACGTCGGCCAGTTCCTGAGTCGTCATCGTTTTCTGCAGGTCAGCCGGCATCAGGCTGATCTTTTGTTTAACCAGTTCTTCAACGTCTGCTTTGGGGATCGCTCGCACAAGAGCATCGTCGCCTTTGATGCTGACTTCGGCGTCGGTGTTGCTGACGAGAATACCATTCAGAGTCGTGCCGTCAGTTTTGACGACCGTCCAGAGTTCGAAGTTGTGGCTGATCCCGGCACTTGGGTAGAGGACGGATTCGAACATGGCTTCGCGGCTGAGCTTGCTGCCGATTTCAGTCAGGTTCGGCCCGATCTCACGGCCCATGTTGTCAACGACGTGACACTTGTGACAAGTGCCGGTTGAGAAAAACACAAGTCGACCATTCGCCAGATCACCCGTGAGCTTTGTCAGCTCACTGATCGGCGGAGTGGGCATGTTGTCCTTGGATGGAGGTAGCGGAAACAATCGCTGAGCAGCCTCGCGAGCCTGCCCTGACGGCGAGCTGTGCAAAGCTGCAGCGACGGTTTGTTCCAGTTCCGGATCGAGCGACTTTTCGTCTGCCATCTTCACCAGCTCCGCCGCTGAATTATTGACTTTCGATGCCGCCTTCACTGCAGCTCGACGGACGTCGATGTTGACTTCGGCGTTCTTGACCACCGGCATCAGAAGCCCGCTGATCGCTCCGCTTGAAGAATTGCCCAGAACTTCGGCTGTTGCAATCGCGGCCACGGTGTCGTCACCATTCAATGCTTTGCTGAGAAGGTCCCATTGTTTGAGTTCCAGAAGAGCGATGATAGCTTCAACTCCGACTTGCTCTGTAGGCTTTGACTGAGCTATAGCCAGGATGTCTAAGTACCGATCAGTCGCTTCGAATCGTTTTACAAGTGTCACAAACTGACTGGTGCCTCGAGCCTGATCGAGCGCTCGTGACAGTGCGGCTTTGCTTTCTGGGGTTGCTGCGTCATTGCCGGTCAGCCGTGCAAGGCACTCGGTGAGGATGAGAGTCCCGGTCTCCGGGTTCTTTTCAAATCCAGCAGTTCCTGCCAAGAGCTGGGCACAAAGTCGCCCCACAAGTTGTTTATCTTCGAAATCAAGACTACGGAAGAGTTCAAGTAAAGATTGCTCGACTCGCGGTATATTCGTCTTGTTGATGCTAGGCGAAGTTGCTCGCTGAATAATATTCGCCAGCATCTCAGCCTTTCTGTGTGCTGCAGTCATTCCTCGCGAACGCCAGACAACTCCTGGAACCACTTCTTTCGACTCCCTCAGCGCATCAAGAACACGATCCCAGCCGAACTTGAGATCTGAATCGACCGCAATAGCCAATGCCTCCAAATACCAACGGTCCAGATACCACATGTCACCTCGCGGAGAATTCGTTGCCAACACCGTCCAAAGCTTAACCTTATTTTCTGAATGGACATGCCGGAGTGCAATTGAGCATTCCCTGCCCACCTGTGGCGACTCATCCTTCACCAGCTTTTCGACCACCGGGATCACGTCCAGTGACATGCGTCGAGTCAGTCGAATCCCGGTGATCCGAATGTCCTTGTCTTTATCAGCAATCGCCAGGTCCACATACTTCTGAGTCTTCCCTTCGATCTGGCCCAGCAACCACAACGCTCGTGAACGGAAACGGGGATTCGGATCGGATTCAAACATCTTCGCCAGTACAGCTTCGGCCGCGGCACCGGATTCTTTGAGCTTGGTGAAGGCCAGGTAGCGAGTCGCCGTGTTGGGGCTCTTCAAAGCTTCTGCGGCACCTTCGACGGTCGAGAAATCATGCTTCGGAACGGAGTACTTTTGACCGGGCATTGAAACTCGGAACAAGCGGCCTCGATCTGTGTCGCCCTGACGATGACCGCCAACACCTGGATCGTACCAGTCGGCCACGATCAATGATCCATCCGGAGCTACGCAGACGTCCGACGGTCGGAACCACTGGTCGCGAGTTCCGTTCAGGATGTCATTGATTTCGGCTTTGTAACCGGCACCGTCATCGGTCACGGCATAGCTGCGAACCACGTTCGGACCGGCGTCGCAGTGAATGAGCTGGTTGATAAAGCGTTCGGGCAGTTTGTCGCCTTCGTAGATCAGAATGCCGGTCGGTGAACCGGCTCCGGTCTGCAGCAGATTCGGCACAACGCCGGGATCGTTCAGATGCCAGTGGCGGCGAGGAATCTCTTCTTCCATATTGGTACGAGGCGTCTGCCAGCCGGCGCCGGTGATTTCATCCTTGTAACCGTAGTTGCCGTATTCCATCACGTAGTTGATACGGACGCCTTTGTTGCCGTCGTCGTCGTTGTCAGATTGCCAGACGGTCCCGAAGCTGTCGACGCACAGTTCCCAGTTGTTGCGGAAGTTCCAGCCGAGCGTATCGACTTTGCTTCCGTCCAGTTCGCAACGAAACGCCATGCCTTCCTGATACGGCTTGCGAGCGGCTCGGACTTCATTGCCAGCCACGTCGACGACAATCGATCCGTCCGGATTGTGCAGCTCTTCGCCCGCGTTGCCGAAGTTGAAGTACAGCCGACCGTCAGGACCGAACGTGAAGCTATGAATCCCGTGGTCGTGTTGAGTCCCCTTGATACCGGTGAATAGAACTTCCTTGCGATCAGCCTTTGAATCGCCGTTGTCGTCGTAGAAGCTGAATACGCTGTCGCCAGCCGACACGATGACTCGATTGCCCAGCACACAGACGCCGTGAGCCGAATCAATATCGCGGCCCTGGTAGAAGACAGTTTCCTTGTCGGCCATGCCGTCGTTGTTGGTGTCTTCGAGAATCAGAATTCGGTCGCCTTCTGGTCGTTCCTTGTTATTGCCGTTGGCGAAGCGTCGATAGTTGACGACTTCGCACACCCAGACTCGTCCCAGATGATCGATGTCAATGTTCGACGGGCTGAGCAGCATCGGTTCGGCCGCGAACAGCTTGAGTTCCACACCGTCGGCAACATCCAGGCCAGCCACAGCACTGTCAGGCGTCCGATCGACGGGAGCGTCCTGGCCTATCGGTCCGGGAGCTTCGGTATAGACAAAGAACTGTACGCTGGAGCCCATGCCCTGATCACTGCCACCGTTGTCGATCCCGGCTCGTGCGACGAACTTGTCGTAGCCTTCGGGCACTTCAAAATGAATGATGGAGTTCGCGTGGGTGCCAATTCCGAAAGTCACGGGCTTGCCGTTGATGGAAAGGTTGCCGCCACCGACGTTCTTGTTGATGCCGATTTCGCCCCAACCGGTGGCTGCGGACTTCCACTTCAGATCCGTCAGCTTCAGTTCGCCTTTGCTGCCGATCAGCTTCGGTTCGGCCCAGTCCGCCCAGTCGCTGCCGTAGCCGTTGCCTGCATCGGTGACGACCAGGTAAAGATTCTTTGCGCCTTTAAGATCGGCCTCAATCTTCACTGCATGTTCAGGAGTCTCCGATGTGACGATCGGGGTAGAAACGACAGGCTTTGGCGATTCCGCTGCGTGCAGCGTCTGCGCAGCAACGGTGAGAGCGAAAGTGGCAGCCATGCAGCGGGCGGCAAGATTCAAACAGTTCACGGCGGGATTCCTCCATACGACTTCAGCGCGGGAAACACAAGGTCAGTGGGTGGATTTGACCAATGCCAGGCGGATTGCTCAATTGACTGGAGAGAATATTTTTGTCGCCACCGCCAGTTGATTCACGGAAGTGAACTGTCTGCTGCGGGGACAGCGCGTGGCATTGTCACGACGAGGGCAGCCAGCCGAGTTCGGGTGCTGGTTCGATTCGGGACGTGGCACTTGAGACAATCTGACGTCAGACGGATGGGGCCCGCATAGCGGTATTGATCTGCTGTGAGTTCATCATAAGCCGTTTGGCCAGATTTCAGAGCTTTGACTGCTTCTCGCTCAAAATCGCTGCGGGGCGTGTGCTCGACGTTCATAGGTTCCGCGTCCACCGCCAACCAGCGCAGTTCGATGTTGCGACCCTCTTTAAAGCGGTCGAAGACGCGACGGAGCGTCGTCGCGGGGATGATGATTCCTTCGTCTTCCCGGTAGTAATTATCATGCACAGCCAGCAACGTGTGATTGACAATCTCGTGCAACATTTCAGCTCGCTCACGCGACTCAGCTCTAGCAGGCAAAGCAGTGTCGGCCGGCGTTTGCGACGACGGATCATTGGCCGTGATTGCCTTCTCGACGGGTTGCTCATCGGCAAAGGCCGTCGAAACAAGGTGGCTCGTTAAAGCCAGCATTCCACAAATTACTGCGGGCAGAATCAGGACGGGGAGTCTGTTCATTATCGCGTGCTCCAGAAGTGGACTTGGTGGCTCTCAGGAAATCGCGACCGGCAGGCTCCGAAGCCGCCTTCAGAGCATTTCCGCCTTGTGTAGCGGTCGGTCTCGCTTCATCAGCCAACGGCAGAAGAGGCCTAGTCAGCGTCCACCGGAATGCTGATCACAAGTCCTGCGAAACGAGGCTTCTTTGAAGGTGCCGTAAATGTGCCCATGTGACACTGAACACAATTCTCGTGCAGCGGAATTGAGCCGGCAAAACGGTACGTCTTCCCGTCGATCTGCTCGAGAGATTTTTCGCCAGCTGCAATTTGCCGCGAAGCCTCTTTTTCAAATTCATTCGACGGCTCATGATCGACACTCATCGCCTTTGCGTTTACGGCGATCCAGCGAGTCTTCACGCCTGACTGAGCTTCCCCATCACTGAAGATGTCTTCCATGGCTCGGGCTGGCAGCACAGCTCGATTGGCGTGAAAGTAATGGTCGTGCAGCACGTCCAGCGTTGACGAGTAAATCTGGTACATCGTCTGAGCGCGGTCTCGCGCGACGGCGACAGAGACCGACGCACGCGGCTCTGCGGACACTGGAACAATATTCCCTGTCGCGGCTTGTGGACCCTTGCTGTCATCGGCAGACGGATCTGCTGCACGGGCGAGCGACAGAGCGGCGAGGCTCACAGCAACCAGCAATATCCATGTCTTCCCGAAACGACCCTGTTGTTTTCGCATGGCGAATCATTCCTGCTGGAGTAAGCACCCGTGCATACGTTTCTTCGTTTAACGGCAAGCCGAAGGCGTCGGTTTTCTATTAATTTGCCTACGCCTCCGGCTCGCCGTTAAACGAATTATGCCCAATAAACAGACTACTTTTTCTGCGGCAACTCCGAGACCTCGATATTCAGGTCCTTCAGCTGGCGATCGTCGACAGGTGAAGGAGCGCCCGTCAGCATGTCAGCCGCCTTCTGAGTCTTCGGGAACGCAATCACGTCTCGGATGTTCTCATCACCTGCCAGCAGCATCACCCAGCGGTCCAGGCCAAGCGCGACACCGGCGTGCGGAGGTGCTCCGTAACGCAGTGCTTCCAGCAGAAATCCGAAGCGGCGTTCTGCTTCTTCTGCATTGATATTCAGGAGATCGAAGACCATCTGCTGAGTCTCCGAATCGTGAATTCGCACACTTCCGCTCGCCGCTTCATAACCATTCACAACCAAGTCATAACTGTCGGCTCGCACCTTGCCCGGGTCAGTTTTCAGATACTCGGCGTCTTCCGGGTTAGGCTGACAAAACGGATGATGTTCGGCATCGAAACGACCTTCTTCCGGATTCCATGTCAGCAGCGGGAAGTCCAGGACCCAGATGCAACTGAATTCATTTGGGTCGTAAAGATTCAGTTCTTTACCCAGACGGTTGCGAAGCGCGGCCAGCGCGGAGTTTGTGACCTTCGGAGTATCCGCGACAAACAGCAGAAGGTCTCCGTCTTCGCCGCCCATTCGTTCAATAATCTGCTGCTGATGTTCATCCGCAAAGAACTTGGCAATCGTGGATTCCAGCTTCCCGCCCACGACTTTCATGTAGGCCAGACCTTTGGCCCCGAAGTCGCCTACAAAGTTTTTCAGGTCGACATCCAGCAGACGTCGACTGTACTTCTCGGCAGCGCCCTTCACATTCAGACCACGAACTCGACCACCTGAAGCTGTCACGGTCTTAAAAACGCCGAAGCCGCTGGCAGCTGCGATGTCGCCAACATCCATGATCTCCATCGCAAACCGCACGTCCGGCTTGTCACAGCCAAAACGCTCCATAACGTCAGCATACGTGTAACGCGGCAGTGGCGTCTGCATGGTCAGGCCACGTACTTTCTGCATCACAAACGACACAAGTCCGTCGATGGTGTTGAGAATGTCGTCACGTTCAACGAAAGCCATTTCGACGTCGATCTGTGTGAACTCCGGCTGTCGGTCAGCTCGCAAATCTTCATCGCGGAAGCAGCGCGCAATCTGATAGTACCGGTCATAACCGGCCACCATCAGAATCTGCTTGTAAATCTGTGGCGACTGCGGCAACGCATAGAAGCTGCCCGGATGAACTCGACTGGGGACAAGATAATCGCGCGCACCTTCGGGAGTGCTGCGTCCCAGCATTGGGGTTTCGATTTCCAGAAAGTCACGAGTATTGAAGAACTCACGAACGGCCTGCACCAGATTGTGTCGAAGGATGATGCTTTTTTGCAGTTCCGGACGACGCAGGTCGATGAAGCGATACTTCAAACGCAGTTCTTCGTTTGGAAGATCTCCACCTTCAATTTCAAACGGCGGCGTCTTGCTTCGCGAGAGAACCGTCAGCTGAATCGCGCGGATTTCGATGTCGCCTGTGACCAGTTTTGAATTGACCAGTCCGTCGCCTCGATAGCGAACTTCACCGACTACTTTCACAACGTCCTCGCGTCGCAGCTTGCGGGCGATGGAGTCGATTTTGCTGTCTTCTTCTGTCATGAAAACAACCTGCGTCTTACCGTAACGGTCACGCATATCGACAAAAACGAGTTCTTTGCCCTGTTCGCGATAGCTGTTCACCCAGCCTGCCAGCGTGACAATCTGACCAGCGTGTTCGCGACGGAGTTCGCCGCAGTTATGAGTTCTGTGCACAGGAATGGGATCCGAAGAAAACGAAAGTGGACATGTGAAAGTTCAGTGGAAACAGCGGGCCGGCGATCTTGCAGAGTCCAAAAATTGGCCTCCACTGTTTCGTTGAAGGGGCGGAGTATAGAAGCCTGTCAATCCGCAGGAAAGAAAGGACGGCACAATCTCCGGAGAACTGGCGACGAGAATACTCGGCTGAGAACCGGCAGATGTTTAAAGTTTGATTTCCTGACCCGGTTATGGTCTCATTCAGGCAAGGTTTGACCGCCTGAATTCCTCCTGACACTTGCCGACCTGATATTCTACATTTCCGAACTGTCACGGTTCAGTCGGCTCCGCTGCCGCATTTCCTGACCTCCTGATTCTACCCATCCGGAACAGTGGTGAAACATGATCCGACTCCTTTCTGTTTTGCTGTGCATCGTCCTGGTTCCCAGTTGTGATCCGTTTGCGTGGGCTGCGGACGACGCCAAAGAAGCGTCCGACAATTTTAATCGAGATCGCCTGGTGGCGTGGTGCATTGTGCCTTTCGATGCCAAACAGCGAGGACCGGCGGCGCGGGCGGAAATGGTTCAGGGGCTTGGGATGACTCGCGTGGCCTACGACTGGCGCGACGTGCATGTGCCGACCTTTGAAGAGGAAATTGTGCAGTACAAAAAGCACAACATCGAATTCTTCGCCTTCTGGGGCTGGCACGAGGCCTTTGAGCCGCTGATTGAAAAGCACGCCATTCATCCTCAGATCTGGATCATGTTCGGAGCGCCGAGTGAGGGAACGGAAGAAGAAAAAGTGAAAGCGGCTGCGGAAGGCCTGCTGCCTTTGGTCGAGAAGACTCGCCAATACAAATTGAAACTGGCGCTTTACAATCACGGTGGCTGGAGCGGCGAGCCAAAAAACATGGTCGCGGTCTGCGAATATCTGCGGACTCATCATCAAGCTGATCATGTTGGGATCGTTTACAACCTGCACCATGGTCATGAGCACATTGCCGACTTCGCCGCGCAACTAGCATTGCTGCAGCCATATCTGCTTTGTCTGAATCTGAACGGGATGAATGACAACGCCAATCCCAAGATCCTGCCGATCGGCGACGGTCAGCATGATGTCGAGCTGATCGGGCTGATTCGTCGTTCGGGTTACAAAGGTCCTGTCGGGATTATCGACCATCGCGAACAACTGGACGCCGAAGAGAGTCTGCAGCAAAATCTCTACGGCATGAAGTCCGTGCTGCTGAAACTCGGCGAAACAAAGGCCGCCGCGAGCTACTGACGAGGCCCGGAGATCGCATATCGCCCCACCACGGCTTTAAATCATGCTCAGTTTGAGAAGCGGCACTTCCGCCCCTTCTCCCCCGCGGGGGAGAAGGTGGCCGACAGGCCGGATGAGGGCCTGGCGGAGACGACTGCAAAACGTGTCTGTAAAGCGAGCGGCGGAAACCACCGTACCGAACCCATTGAATTGAGCCTGAGGCGCTAGCCGAATTCGTGCTCTCGAATCGGCTAGCGCCTCAGGCTCAGAGGGTACTTTCCATTCCGCTGTTCGCCTGACAAAGCACTAATCAAGCGTCGCTTGTTCGCCGGTGCGGAGGATATCGAGCACTTCGGAGGCGGTTGTGGCTGTTTGCAGCCGTTCGGGGATGAACGCACTTTCGTCCAGCAGCGTGGCAATCACCGCCTGAAGTCGCTGATGAACTCGCGGCTGGCCGGTTGGAGTCAGCAGAACGAACAGCAAATGCGCCCGCTCCGTGGTGCCGCGATACGGAATGCCCTTCTGCGAGCGAATTACCAGAACGATCGCCTTCTGCAAGCCCTGCAGTCGCGCGTGCGGCATTCCCAGATGACGGCCGAGATAAGTTTCGATCAGGCGTTCACGTTCCTCAACGGCTCGAACGACTTCATCGCGTGGAATCGGCAGAGACTCGGGCTGCATTCGAAATAGTGCCTGACGCACGGCTTCAATTGTGCTGTCCGCTTCGATATCCAGATGAATACGATCTTCGAGCAATGCGTCCGCCAGATGCACGGGCTCTTCGTCTTCGAATTCGTCGCGAATCGTGCCGACGATTTCTTCGATCACGTCCTCGAGCGTCAAAAATCCGGACCATCCGCCCTTGGAATCTTTTACAAGCGCCGCGTGAATTCGTTTCTTCTGCATTTCGGCAAGAACTGTTTCCAGAAGCGTAGTTTCGTCCACCGTAATCACTGGCCGGAGCAGGCTCTGCAAGTCTGTTTCGGTGCCACCTGTCAAAAACAGGTCCTTCAGATGCACGATCCCGGTTGGAACACTTTCGGAACCGATGAACAACGGATAGCGGCTGAACCGGTAACGTCTGGCGATCTGCAGATTCTCGTCCCACGAATTCGACGTATTCATGCATCGCACCTGAGATCGCGGCCGCATCGCATCGCGGACCAGCAGTTCCCCCAAATCGAAAACGTTTTCCAGGAAAAGCAGTCGGCGAAAAGTCATCAGTCCAGTTGACTGCGACTGATTCAGGAGAATTCGCAGTTCATCTTCGCTGTGACTGTCATGCTGCTTCGATTTTCCAAGCCCCATGAGAGTGAGCAGATAATTGGCGGAACCATTCAGAACCAGGAGAGGAAGCAAAAACAGAGTTCTGAAGACTCGCAGAGTCGGCGCTGTCAGTATCGCAGATCGGTCAGTCCGACGAATGGCGATTGACTTGGGAATCAGTTCACCCACCAGAATATGAGCATAGCTGACCAGCAGATAACTGATCGCAAATGCAACACCGTGCGTCGTGAGTAACGCGACGTCTTTGTTCTCACTGAACAGTCCGGTAAATTTCACGACAGGTTCGACAAAACGCACAACGGCCGGTTCGGCAACAAACCCCAGCCCGATCGAGGTGAAAGTGATCCCGACCTGGCAAACCGAAAGGTATTCATCGAGATGATCCTGAACATGCTTGGCGGCGAGAGAGCCACGGACTTTGTCGTCCAGCAGCTCACGAACTCGGGAGGGCCGGATCTTAACGGCGGCGAACTCCGCAAGTACAAAGAATCCGTTCAACAGGACAAGAAGCACTGCCAGAAGCAGGTACACAGTTTCCATTTACCAGTTTGCCTTAAGATCAAAGAATGTCGTCCGCTGGCTATCATAGAATATCCTGCAGGGGTTACCAGTCCGCCAACGCCTCAGAAACTGCGTGAAATCGGGGTTCCAGCTGTTAAGATGCATTTTGTTCACTGTCTGCCGCCAGAGTCTTGCGACCAGTCACGCATGATTCACAGCGCGCAGGAAATGTTTGCAGGTGGTTTTCGGATGGTTTTCGGGTCCGTCCATTCCACGTTCAAAGAACTGCTCAGGAGCTTTCTATGGCGTTTTTTAGACGGGTGGTTGTTGGAGTGGAGATGCCGAACGCTCGTCCCTGGAAGGCAGCGGATCTCTCCAATCCCTGTCGCCTGGCGGTTGAACAGGCGTTTGGTGCCGCGAATTCGGTGAGAACTCCGGTGACGCTCGTGTCGGTCCTTCCAAAGGCCGCAGGTGGGTGGTTCAGCTCGCCCGAGGAAGCCGATCGAACGCTTGCAGCCGACAACGTTTCCGCTCTGGCAGTCCTGAAGGAACTGCGTCAGCAGTATGGCGATGCCGCTGCCGTTGTTCCCTCAGAAATGTTGGTAGTCCACGGTGACGCCTGGGAAGAACTGATTCGCATCGCCGGAAATCGTCCTGACTGTTTAATTGTCTGCGGAACACGTGACCACAGCTCGATCCGCCGCGTGCTGTTCGGCAGCACCGGCCTGAAACTCCTTCGTCTGGCTCCAGGCACTGTCTGGATTCTGAAGCCCAAAACGGAGGACAATGATTCCGTGGATATCGTAGCCGCAACGGACGGTGGTCCTGTTGGTGCTGACGTTTTGCTGACAGCGGTGCTGCTGGCAAAGTCGCTCAATGGCCGTCTGCATGTGGTTCATGCGGTCGATTCGGCCAACAGAAATCCTGACGCTCTCAAGCAGGCCGAAGCGATTGTGTACCAGCAACTGGCGGCAACCGATTATCGAACGCTTCCGTTCGGCGTGAAAGTTTCCGTGACCCAAGGCGACGCCGATCAGTGCATTCTGAAAGCCGTGCAGGACAACAGCGCGGACGTGCTGGTGATCGGCACCTCATCAAAGACAGGGGCTTCGGGGTTGTTGCCCGGGAGCACCGTTGAGCGTCTGCTGCCCGAGCTGTCGTGTTCTGTTATGGCACTGAAGCCGGAAGGTTTCCGTTCGATGCTGCCGGCCGACTTCTGGACTCTGCAACGTTCTCAGCAAATGCACTGAGTTAACGCTGACTGATTCACGGCAGCCGTTACTGGTGATCAGTTGCGCATCATTCGTCGCGAATTGACCAACTTCCATCGTTCGATAAGCGTCAGCGATGGCGGTCTTTTCGGCATGTTGTAAAGTGCAGGGTTGTAACCCGTCATAGGGACTGTGCGTTGTGAAATCCCGTGACTGACCGGTGATTGTTGTTCTCAAATGCTTTCAACATCTTTATGTGACGCAGGACGAATGCATGCGCCGTTACTGGCTGTTCAAGTCTGAACCCGAAGTTTTCTCGATCCATGATCTGGCAGCCAGCAAAGGAAAGCAGACGTCGTGGGAAGGAGTTCGCAACTATCAGGCTCGCAATATGCTGCGGGATGACATCAAAATGGGAGACGGCGTTCTGTTTTACCACAGTAACGCAGATCCCATGATCATTGCGGGCTCCGCTGAAGTTGCGAAAGGCGGCTATCCGGATCACTTTGCCTGGCAGCCGGATCACAAGTACTTCGACGAATCGACCTCGCCGGAAAAGCCCGTGTGGTACATGGTCGACATCAAGCTGAAGCAGATTTTCCGACAGCCGGTGACTCGTGCTGCACTCGCAGACGACCCTGTTTGTGCTCAAATGATGGTGTTGAAGAAAGGCAGTCGCCTGTCAATTCAGCCGGTCACCGAAGCCGAATGGTTAGCCGTGCATGCGCTCGGCGTCGTTGCTGGATGACAAGATGTGGCGCCGTTCCTGTCGAATGTTGAGGAATATGCCGAACAATCAGCCGTTGGGCGCGCGGAAACACGGTTTTCATTTCAAGCAGCTTGCCAATTGCCGGTTTGGGGACCTATCCTTCAGCCCCGCCCCAATGTCGCCCGAGTAATCTCGCCCAAGGTCTGCCTACCATGCTATCAATTACTGGACAACGTCTTTCGTCTGCTTGTGACGGACATTCGCGTCGGCATTTTCTTAAGATCGGTGGACTGGCTCTCGGTGGGATGAACCTGCCTCAGATCCTCAAGGCTGAAGAGACTTCTTTTGCTCCCGTCGGAAAGAAGCTGCCGCACAAGGCGGTCATTATGATTTATCTTTCGGGCGGTCCATCGCATCAGGATATGTACGACCTTAAGATGGACGCACCCTTGGAAATCCGGGGCTCCTTCAAGCCGATTCACACCAACGTGCCGGGCATTGAGATCTGTGAACACATGCCCCGCCTGGCGCAGATGATGGACAAGTTTGCTATTATTCGATCGCTGTACGGTTCGCCCGATCAGCATGCTTCGGATACTTGTCTGAGCGGCTTTCCGATTGGGGCTCGCGGTCGTCAGGACAATCGTCCGTCACTGGGTTCTGTGTTGTCACGCATGCATGGTGCCGTGGATCGTGCTGTTCCGCCGTTTGTGGGACTCACGACGAAGACCGGTCACGCGCCGTACTCCAATCCGGGTCTGCCCGGATTTCTTGGTTCCGCATACGCTCCGTTTCAGCCGGAAAGCGAAGGCATGGCCAACATGCGGCTGAACAATATTACGCTGGATCGACTGCGTGACCGTGAAGCTCTGCTGACGAGCTTTGATGAATTCCGGCGCTACGCCGAAGCCAGTGCCAACATGCAGGGCATGGATTCTAATACTCGCAAAGCGTTCGACGTTTTGACCTCCAGCCGGCTCGTAGAAGCTCTCGATCTGGAAAAGGAAGACGCATCTCTTCGAGATCGTTATGGTCGTGGGGCGGCAACGCCGGCGTTTGGCGAAGATGCCGGACCGCACTGGATGGACCAGTTTCTGATGGCCCGCCGTCTTGTCGAAGCGGGAGTGCGTTGTGTGACGCTGTCATTCGGAAGCTGGGATCGTCACGGCGGAAATTTTGAACGTCTGCCCGAACAGTTGGCGAAGTTCGATCAGGGCATTACGGCTCTGGTCGAGGACTTGCATATTCGTGGCCTCGATCAGGACGTCAGCGTCGTAGCATGGGGTGAATTCGGACGAACGCCAAGAATCAATGCGGGCGGCGGACGAGACCACTGGCCACAGGCTTCCTGTGCGCTGCTGGCCGGAGGCGGCATGCGAATGGGGCAGGTAATCGGTTCGACAAACCGACTGGGCGAAGTGCCTCAGGACCGGCCGATTCACTATCAGGAAGTTTTCGCCACGCTTTATCATCAGCTTGGGATTGATGTGCGTACCGCAACCATACCCGACAACAGCGGCCGTCCTCAGTATCTGCTGGACCATCAGTCGATTGTGAAGGAACTGGTTTGAGATTTTTGATTTTCGATTTGAGATTTTCGAGTTGTTAAGTTCCACTGCTGATCCAACACGCCCCCTGAAGGAGTGAGTCCATGAGCCGCCGAAAAATCTCCTCCATCCGCGCGTGACACGTCGGACCGCTGTTCAGGCGGGTGCGAACGGGATGCTGGGCTTGGGTTCCAATCATCTTCAGGCATTGCAGGCGGCTGACGTTTGAGTTTTCCGGCAGTTTATTTTTGTTGCTCTGTTGCTTTGATTGGGGTGGGCTGAGTTGCCGAACGTTTGTCTTTAAGGTTTGGTTTATAGCGCGCCGACTTGCCGTTGGTTTGCAGACAGGCATCCTTAACCACTTCGCTCAGCTGACGATTCAGAACGCGACCGTTGAACGCATCTTCGTGGCACATGTCCATCGCGTTTTGGATGACCGCTAAGCTCAGCGATACGCTTGAACCGTCCGGTGGTCGTTCCACCTTGATTTGTTCCTGCACCGTAAACAACTGAACCAGCCATAACCCCACCAGCGAACTGACGTCCCAAACCCGCTGCCGCGGCCCTCGCTTTACTCAATAAGACTCGGCGATCGCCCCGCAGGCCGTGCTCTGCCCGTTTTCTTCTTTGAAGTAGTGTCAGATCCACATGGCCGGGATCTTATATCCCGTTTTCAAGCCCGCCAAATATCTTCTTCTCACTACATCGCGTTTCAGATTTCAATACACGGCTGTTTTCGAATTTCAGATTCCAAAACGCAGCAAACTTGTTTTTGCTGATCGCAGGTTGTTCCACTTTTTTGGGGAAGTTGGGTTAATGAAGAGTCACGAATTGACCATCGTAACGGGCGACTCGGTCCGGGTGGCCTTTGGCCTGCTGGTCCAGAATCATCTCCATCGCCTGAACGGCCGCAACAACCTGGCGGTCGGCGGACAGGTCTGCGTAGTCGAGCTTTCGAATGTCGGCCAGTCGCGACGAGCGTTCCGCCGCCGGCCCGCCGTGTTCCACGATGGCCACTTCCCGAGCGAAACGTTCGATGACTTCAATTCCGTAACCGCGCTGCGAACGTTCGCCCCATGGTTCGACAAAACTGCCGTTGTAATGATTGTTGATCGTATTCTTCATCTTGAGCGGCGTCAGATTCTCAACGGTCAATTCGACGCCTCGTTTCCGCGAATGACCGTTCCAGTTTCCATTGTCAAAACGGAACTGAACTTCCTGCTCCACGTAGCCTGGGAAATTGTCGGGCGTGACCCACGAAGTGTGAATATCAAATGCGGCTTCACGTCCGGAGTCATATTCATAGATCAGTCGCAGTTGAACACTGTCCCATGTTGTTCCATCTTTGGGTCCCACGAGCCCTCGCTGGCCAGTGCAGGTGACGGTCTTCAATCGGCCGCCAAAAGTAAAATCGATCAGCTTGATATAATGTACGGCCACGTAGGTTCCCGGGTTCCTTCCGGTGATCCACTCTGAAAACTGGCTTCCGGAAATCTGGCGCGGTTCCAGCAGTGAGCAGTAGCCGTTGTTCACGTGCTGAAGGATGTTGTCGTGAACCAGAGTTCGCAGCTTTTTGTGGTCGGGGTCGAGCAGTTTGTGATAAACCACGCGGGCGAGAACGCCTTTGGCCTGGGCGATCGAATTCAACTCATCGATCTCTTCCAGCGAAAGCACAGATGGCTTTTCCACCAGAAGATGAACGCCGGCCTCCAGAATGGTCTTCGACGCATCGAAGTGGCGATCGTCAGGCGTCGCAACGCAGGCAAAAGTCGGCTTCTCGCTCAGCATCTGCTCAACGGCGTCGTCGCCGCGGAAACTTTTGAATGCCGGGATTTTTCCCGCCGACTGAGCCAGATAACGATCAGCACGCTGTCCGGTCTTAGACGCCACAGCAACCACCGTTACATCGACGTCGCCGAATCGACGATCGTAAAGACCCTTCGCATGCACATTTTCGAAGAACGGTCGGTACGTCTCATCAAAGATCATGCCCATCCCGACCATGCCAGCACGGACTTGAGGACGAACAACTTGAGCACTCATGAAAATATCCTTTGGATGTCAAAAATTTGTTCTATTTCTTTTTCTGCAGATCAAGGACCGCCTGAGGCAGATCCTTATCAGCCAGACCAAAGACGCCTCGACCCTCACTGAGTCGGTCGCCCACGTCAAACTGGATATCTTCAGAATCGATTTTCCAGAAGTCCTCAATCTTTTCACGTGGCAGAGGCTTCAGAGCACGCAACAGCCGAAAGCCGACTCCTCGCGCAGGATCGGTCGTGTACCACCACGGGCTGCGAGGCAGGTTTGGATCGTACTCTTTCCACGCTTCATCATCGGATCCAAGCCGTGATGACGCTCGACATTCGGCAGCCGGAAACGCCCACGAACCGCCACGGACAACACGAGGATCCGGCTTGTCGGTACGAACCCAATCAGCAGCGGCCGCGATCGGCTGATCCTTCGACTCATACGGCGCGTAGCCGTCGATCACCCATTCCGCAACGTTGCCGTGCATATCGTACAGTCCCCAGGCGTTAGGCTTCTTCTGACGAACAGGACGAGTTCCCTCTTCATTCGTGTTGTCCTGGAACCAACCGAATTCATCGAACATCGCGGGGTCGTCGCCGAAAGAAAACGCGGTGCTACTGCCCGCACGGCACGCATATTCCCATTCCGCCTCGGTTGGCAGACGGTACTGCTGCGTCGTGATTGCCGAGACCCATTTTGTATACTGCTTTGCAGCGTACTGCGTCATCGAGACGGCCGGCTGCTTTGGATCATCCCCGAACTCAAATGTGAAGTCGGGCTGATAAAGAGGCGTCGGTGCCGTGATGGCATCAATCCGATTTGCGTCAGTCACTTTGCGAAGTCGACGAGATTCAAATTCCTTCAGAGAACGATACAGCTCCATATAACGAGTGTACTCAGACCACGTCACTTCGCACTCGCCCATCCAGAACGGCTCGACCACAACTTTGCGTTGCGGGCCTTCGTCATCATTGTGGCCGACTTCCGTCGCCGGGCTTCCCATCATGTATTCGCCGCCAGGAATCGGAATCATGCGAAACGTCACATCCGTGCCGGGGATCTTCGCTTCATAGGAACCATCCAGCCCTGCTCGGTCTGAACAGAGGGGCCATCCGCGGGCTTTTCCTTTGAAATTCCTGGCGTGTCCTGCCCGATCGCAATCGTCGGGATCATGAGCAGGCTGAACCAAAACAGAGAGATCGATCTCAGCATGAGATCCAGACTTTCAAAAAAGAGACCTGTCCTGACTTGTCATTAATGCGGCGGCGATGCTCGTTCTTGATCAGCATCCCCGGTGAGCTATTGCCGGCTCGGCATCAGCCCTGTCCCGGCGGTTTGGGTCGAGCCTTCATGGGCTTTTTCTTGGGACCACCCGGATTGAAGGTGCGTTGAATTTCTTCGAGCGACGTCTTGCCTTCAGCGACCAGGCGAATGGCATCCTTCTGCAGTGTCGTTTGTCCATCCGTCGTCATCTGACGACGAATGGCTTCTGGCGCCGCCCCGGCCGCGAAAACTTCTTTCATTGTGTCCGTCATCTCGAGCATTTCAAATGCGGCCACGCGACCATGGTACGGAACTCCATCGCAGTCGGCACACAACTCTTCGATCGTTTGTGCCTTCGGATCCTCCGGCGGCGGCGGAGATGGGGCTCGATACAGCACAGAGGTTTCCGGCGGCAGGCCGAGTTTCTTCAGCAGTAATGGATTGGGCCGGAACGCCTGCTTGCAGTCATCACAAAGCTTGCGAATCAACTTCTGACTGATCACGCATTTTAAGCCCTTGATAACCTCATCAACTCCCACCCATTCGATCAGCTTGCTAATGGCTTCAATCGGCGTGTTGGCAGGGATCTCCATTATGAACGACATGCGATCAGCGTACTGAAAAATGGTCTGCGCGTCCTGCGGCGACTTCAGGGGATTCAAAAAGATGACGTCCGCTTCACGGCGCTGAATTCGGTCGAACGTCAGTTCCAGATCGTGCCCGGGTTCAGGCTTAAATTCCGTGACGTTTATCAGTTCCTTCCCCTGCATGTCAGCAAGGTTGTAGACCGAATACAGGTACGGGTCGACGGTGTGCAGCACAACGATCGACAGTGTCGTCACACCAGAATCCGGCGGACCGCAGACGAGAATGACACCCGTACGAGCCGAAGTGAAATCTCGAATCTTCAGCTTCAGATGGTCGGGAAGTCCAACCTCCTGCGGTTTTTGTCGAAGCACTTTCCGGTTGTCGATTTTCACGCGAACCCGTTCTACGCCGCCACCGGCAGGTACGGATTCGATCATCAGATGATACGGCAACTTGTCGAACTCCGCCTTGATTCCGCCGTGCTGAGCGATCTTGCGTTCATTGGGATCGAGCCCCGCCAGCAGCTTGAGCATCTGAACCATCGCGACGCCCTTCTGACCAGGAACGGCCGCTGCCGGATAGGGAACACCATCGATGACAAAACGAATGGACAGTCGACCTTCGCGAGGTTCCATCAGCACCGTGTGCGCGCGACGGCCAAGAGCATCAGACATCATCTGCTTCACTGGCACCAGAGCCGCCTGGACAAGCTTTGCATTGGCCTTCAGATTGGCTTCGCGCCCAAACAGCGGCCCCTGAAAAAGCACCTGCTCCACATCCGGCTGCTCCTCAGTTCCTTCCGCCGGCTTCTTTCCCGCATCTGCCTTTTTTGGATCTGGTTTTGCTGGGCCAGCCATCTTTTCAAGTCCTCAGTGAATTAAGTTTGTCACAGCCTGATATTTGTCACAGCCTGATGATTGAGCCAGTGATGTTCAGTGACAACAGCCAGCAAACCGGCTGAAGTAGGCGAGACCGGTGGGTCTTCTCGCACCAAAACACCTTGTCGGGAACCCCAGTTCTTAAACTTGATCGGGCCTTTGCCCGTCAGAACCGAAAATTCGCGAGCCATCAGCCGAGTCGCCCGGTTCGCCGTCGAGGGAGGGTCCCGGACGCGCATTTTGGCTTCCTTCCGAGCGATCCTCCAGCATCAAACGCCAAATTGAAGTTCCAACAGCAGATTTCGAACGTCCTGAGCGTGCAAGTCGTCACGTTCAATTCGTTTCGAGGAACAAATAAACACCGGTCCGTCCTGTTCCAGCTGATGAGCCTTCGGGACGCGTCCGTGGCTGCCTTTCACGATGGAGCCATCCAGCCCAATCATGTCCATGTAGTAACGAAATCCCAGCATTTTGCGAGCCAGTCGACAGGCGACTCGCAGCTTTGGCAAGCGAATTTTGGGATCGACGAACAGCTCCACGGGGTCGTAACCCGGTTTCCGGTGAATGTCGACGGTTCTGGCATAATCCGGAGCCAGCTGATCGTCCATCCAGAAATAATACGTAAACCATGCGTCGCGACTGCTGACGCATACCAGTTCCCCGCTGCGTTCATGATCAATCCCGACAGCCTTTTGCTGGGTGGAATCCAGCACCTGCTCAATCCCGTCGACTCGTTCCAGTATCTGCCGGACTCGTTCCACATCCGCCGCACGCCGCACATAAACATGAGCGACCTGGTGATCGGCAACCGCAAACGCACGCGAAGCACCGCAATCCAGAGTCTCCCAGCCCAGCGTCTCGCGTCGGACTGTCAACAGCCCGGCTTCTCTCAGAACGCGGTTGATGGAAACAGGCCGGCTGACTTCCGTAATTCCGTACTCAGACAAAACCACAATATCCGCCCCGGCCTGTTGAGCCGCATCAATCAGATTACCAGCTTCGCGATCCACCAGCCGGATGTCTTCGGCAATCGCAGGATCGTTCGGCCCGAGCCGCTGGAGGTTGTAGTCCAGGTGCGGCAGATACACGAGCATCAGCGAGGGCTGGTAACGATTGAAGATATCGATGCTGGCATCGGCAATCCACGTCGTGCTTTTAATGTCGGCAGTGGGTCCCCAAAAATTGAAGAGAGGAAACTTGCCAAGCGTCTGCTGAAGAGTATCCCGCAGCTCGGCTGGTTCGCTGTAGATGTCCGGCACTTTGCGACCGTCGGCCGGATACGAGGGCCGTGGTGTGACGGCCCAGTTGGCCGCGGAATACATGTTGTACCACCAGAACATCTTGGCCGTCGTGTGCGATGCGTCGCGAAGTCGAGCGGATTCGTAAAGCTTGTCTCCCTTCACAAGGTGATTGGACTGCCTCCAGAACATGACTTCCGACAGGTCGCGAAAATACCAGCCGTTGCCGACGATTCCGTGCTGTGATGGCATCAGGCCGGTCAGAAGAGTGGCCTGAACGGAACATGTGACCGCAGGGAGAACCGTCTGCATCGGCCGCGCAAATCCGGTGTTGAGCAGACGACTGATGTTGGGTGTGTCTGGTCCCAGCATCTGGCTGGTAAGTCCCACGACATTGATCACCATCAGTCGACGGTGCGAAGCAGGGCTGGTCATGAAAACGAAATCCCCGGAGATGGTATGAAGCGGAGTTCATGCGTATGCTGATCCCGGTAGTACGAAATTCAACACGACTGAGGAATGCTATACCATGCCCCGTTCAGTTTCATCCGCCAGATTGTTACTCATTTTGCTGACGGCTTTAGGCGGCAACAGTTTTCTGGCCGCCGAGGAAAAAGCAGTCTCACGCTGGGAAAGCGAGATCGTGGCGATCGAGAAGCGAATCGCTGACGGTTCGTCACCGAAGCATTCCGCACTCTTCGTTGGCAGTTCCAGCATTCGTTTGTGGGATCTTGCGAAATCATTTCCCGATCTGAAAGCCGCGAACCATGGCTTCGGCGGCTCGCTGCTTTCTGATTCAGTCGAGTACTTCGATCGGATCGTGGTTCCCATAAATCCAACCACGATCGTGATCTACGCGGGAGACAACGATATCGCCTCCGGAAAATCTCCTGAAACGGTTCACAGCGATTTTGTGAACTTCGTGGCCCTGGTGGTAAAAAAAGTTCCCGACTGCGGCAAGCTGCTTTACATCTCGATCAAGCCAAGCACGCGACGTTGGGCGATGGCCGATCAGATCCAAAAGACCAATGCCCTGGTCAAAGCCACCTGTGATGCAAATCCCCGCCTGCAGTTCGTCGACGTTTGGGCTCCGATGCTTGGTGCAGACGGTCTACCGAACTCGGAGATGCTGCTAATCGACGGCCTGCACATGACCGAAAAAGGCTACAAAATCTGGTCCGATGCCCTGCATCCGTATTTGCCAGTCGCGGAAACCAAATGACCCGCGAGAGCGTTCGCTGGCCCTGGTATTGTCCTTCTCCCCCACGGGGGAGAAGGACGTGATGAAAGTGAAACACGGGGCGTAGCAGTGATAAGGATAGCGTGCGGCCGTTTTTCATATTTTCGGTCACTCGTTCAAACCGATGATTGCCGTCGTTCTGTTCGGACGATAGATTCGCAAGGTGGTTGTTTCCGATGCAAAATCCGCGCAGACAGACATTCTGAAGATGCTGGCTCAACTGATTCCCAAACAAGGTGGTCCGCCCATCACGCTGACACGCGCGATCACTGTGATTGGTCGCAGTTCAAAGTTGTGTGACCTCGTGATTGATCACGTCAATGTGTCGAAGCAGCATTGTATTCTTGTGAAGACTGACGGCCTGATCTATCTGCGGGACCTTGGCAGTACCAACGGAACGCGAGTCAACGGTCAGCGAGTCATTCGCGGAGCTCTGTTACCCGGCGACCAGCTGTCGCTTTCGGGGATCAGCTTCAAGATTCATCTGGGCCCAGATAAACCGGTTGGCGGAAAAGTGTCCCTCGCCGGTCCGACCGAAATGGTTCCGATGCTGGACGATGACGGCCTGAACGAAGCCAGCCTTGCCCCGCGAAACCGAGCTGACGACGCCAGCAAAAGCGACGTCCGGTTTCTCCGTGATTCCGATCTGCTCATGCCCGATTGAATCCTTTTCAAAAGTTCCAATGGGGACTTCAGCAGCATGGGCTTTGGGCAGGGTTTGATTCCAGCGGCGAATGAAACAGGCTGCTGAGTTGACAAGCGGGATCAGATTCGCGCTCATTCGTTTTTAGGACGCGCGGCCTTGATGCCGTGGCTGGCAACGTTAAATGGATAACTGCAGAAATACATGAGCCGAACTCACTCGATCGATGGAATTACGCTGCACCTGGGACGTCCGGATCCTACGGAGGGAGAATGGATTGGGCAGCGCGATGTACTCAGACAACTTCTGGCCTGCTGGCTGGTTGTGGACCCTCGCGACCTTCCGCTCACTCCGCGGCTGGTGGGCACGCCGGGCATTGGCAAGACAACTTTGGCGATTTCCGGCGCTCGGCAGCGCGGCCAGGAACTTTACATTTATCAATGCACCGCCGACACTCGGCCTGAAGATTTGCTGGTGACTCCGGTTCTTGCCGAGAGCGGCAAGATTGCCTACCACGCGTCACCGCTGGTGACCGCTATGCTTCGCGGCGGCATCTGCATTCTGGACGAAGGCAACCGCATGAACGAAAAATCATGGGCCAGCCTTGCCCCGCTGCTCGATCATCGACGCTACGTCGAATCCATCGTGGCCGGCATCTCTATTCCCGCGCATCCGGATTTCCGATGTGCTGTGACGATGAATGAAGACGAATCGACATTCGAGATTCCCGATTACATTCTCAGCCGTCTTCAACCAACGCTGACGCTGGGACATCCGGCTCGCGAAGATGAGCTGGCAATTTTGAAATATCACCTGCCATTTGCGGACGACCAGATGCTGAATCTGACCGTCGACTTTCTACAGGAATCGCATTCGCTGAATCTGGACTTCTCGACGCGTGACGGGATTAACATCCTGCGATTTGCGCTCAAGCGAATTGCTCAGGATCCCGCACATCCGCTGGCTCGCGACGATGCGTGGAGAGAATCGCTGGAGAAGTGCCTGGGGCAGGATGCCGTGGACCTGAAATCGCTCGCTGACAAACGCAGTCAGTCGCTGGGCGGGAACAACGTGCCCATGGGTCTGGGCGACTTCTTTTTCTCACCAAATGATCCTCTCCACCCGGATGCGGACTTTGATGACGATGATGACTTCGATGACAACGACGACGATCTCGACGAGGATGACGACGAGACAGAAGGCTAACGCTGAAAGGCCTGTGACCTGCTTGCGGATCCAGTTCGCCCGCTGTCGCAAAGGGAACCAAGCAAACTCAAATCGCCGGCGAGCGGGCTGTGTTCCCGGAAGGGCCACTCGCTGGCGCTTCGAGCTTGTAAACGTTACGGCGCTCGTTGGGCCAGTTTAAGTGGTCGGCTCTGCCGAAGCTGCGTCTATTCGTCTCGCAGCCGCTGAGCGAATGCAAAGGGCGCCGACAATGGCGAGACCCGTTGCGGATGCAAGGAACCAGGCTGGCAGATGGGCTTCGTTCTTGACGGCCAGATCCAGACCCAGCTTCTGCAGCACGGGCTGTAATTCTGTCAGGGACAGCAGCAGCCCGTTGCTGACGATGTGCATGACAATTCCTGGGATTACGCTGCCTGTGGAAATCCGGATCCAGCCGAGCACCAGGCCAAGCACAAACGTCGCCGGAAAGCGTTCCAGTGTCAGCGACTGATCCACGATGACGTGAAACGCGGCAAACAGAAATGAACTCATCAGCCAGGCCGACTTCCACTTCACAGAACGTGACTGCAAAGCGCTCAGCAGGAAGCCGCGAAAGAACAGTTCTTCACACACGGCCGGGATAGCCGCCAGAGTCAACAATCGCAGCAGCAGAGGAGTTTCATTCGTTAGCCTCTGCGCAAGTTCCTGCAACGCTGGATTGCTCATCAACTTCGCCCAGCCGGACGTGCTTTTTCCAATCAGCAGGGCTTCATACATAATCGTCCACAGAGTGCTGCCGAGCAAAATCGCACCCGGCAATGCAATCCAGGGAAAACCACGAAAGGCAAATGCCGAAGCAAAGCGAACTCGATTCCAGGTCGTCAGCAGCAGGGGCAGAATGGCAAACAGCAGGATGGTAATGATGCCCGACAACACAAGCTGCCCAGGCAGATTGTCCGGGGCCACAAGTCGACCGCGAAGACCGGCCACCACAATGAAAGTCGGAATCAGAAAGAGCAGACAGCCAACTCCCAGCCGAAACGGCACCTGATTGACCATCTCCGCTGGTCGCCTGCTGAGACCGCTCATGCTGGCATTGCCGCCAAACAGAACCATATCGCTGCCAAAAATTCCTGACGCGATTCGAAGTGCCAGAACTGTATACGTAGACGTGGCCGCCAGGGTCAGGACAAACAACGGCGGTTCCGCGATTCCCTGAAACAACTCCTTTCCCAGCAGCACAATATTCACGAGCGGGATCAGAGACAGCATCACCGTCAGGCGGACTCCCGGCATCAGGCTTAGTATTCCTGGAGCCAGTGACAGCAGCATCAAGGGGATCAGCCACGCCTGAGCTTCGCGAAAACTGCGAGCGAAACTGGTGATGCTCAGCAGCACCGCAGAAAAGAACGACGCGAAGACGATCAGCAGGGCGAGCACCTGCAGGAACATCGTGATCGTTGCGCCTTCCCCCAGAATGACGCGATCAAATCCGGTTCCATACAAAGTCAGGATCATTGCTGTCAGGTTAATCACCGCGGTGAGGACAGCCACGGTAAAAACGGCGACGAACTTTCCGATGAGCAGATCACGTTTCGGGACTGGAGCTGCGATGAGCATTTCCAGAGTGCCCCGTTCGCGTTCACCAGCGGTCAGATCGATCGCCGGGTAAACAGCGCCTGTCATCGTCATCAGCACCAGCATGAGCGGCACGAAAGCACTCAGAGGCGATTCGGCCGGGCCCGATGTTTTGACGGGAACTCGCGAAATGAAAGGCATCGCAGCACCTCCGACCGGCGTCTGATCCAGCAGCGAACGCACGACGCTGTCGCGGAATGCCGAAACACGGCGCTCCACTTCCGCAGCGGCTCGGTTGCCGAACGCGTCGCCCTGGCGGCTGAGAATCTGAAACGCACCTGGCCGCAGGACACCGGTCGACGAGTCCTTCTCGGGGCGAATTTCGCGAAGGGCCACGTCTGCAGCGCCACTTTGGATCAGCAGCTCCAGATTTTTTCCCATCGGCTGCGGATATCGTTCCAGCCGAACAGAAATCTCGGCAGGGTTCATCGGCGGTTGGCCGTTCAGCAGCTGCTTCGTCAGTGCTTCCAGCGGATTATTCGAACCAGCGTCTGTGACGCCATTCGCCGCCGACGGTGGATTCGGTGCAGATGCCGGAGGTGCAGGATTGCCTGATTCGTCAGGCGTCGGGACAGGTTCCGGGAACAGTGCCTGCAGTTCCGGCGAAAGGCTGATTTCAAAAATCACAACGGCCGCAGGAGTGTCAGGATCAATTCGGGAAATAGCAAACTTCTGCACGACCGAACCCAGCAGCGGATACACAATCAGCGGCATCATGATCAAAGTGGCGAGCGTCCGTCGATCGCGCAGAGATTCTCGAAGTTCCTTGTGAGCTAGTCGGGAGATCCGCCTTACAGTGTGTCGAAGACCGGGCGACGCTTTGACCACATTTGCTGCGACATCCAGGCGGCCTGTGTTCTGATCAACTTCCACTCGTTCACGACTTTCCGTCAGAAGTGTTCAGACTGTCAATCGTCGCCCGTTCGCCACGATCAATCCGCTGTTCCCGGGCCATGAGGTCAAGAAACATATCGGTCAGCGATTCGAGGCCGGTGGCCTGCCGGAGCGCGGCCAGATTGCCTTCCAGCTGCAGCCGGCCGCGAAACATAAGACCGAAACGGTCGCACAGGCGTTGAGCTTCCTCAAGGCGATGCGTGCAGAAAATCACGGCCTTGCCGATTTCTTTCAGGTGCGATGTGAAATCAAAGATCCGCTTGCTGCCGACGATGTCCAGCCCGCGGGTCGGTTCATCCATCAGAACAACCGGCGGATCGTGCATCAATGATCGCGCCAGATTGATTCGCTGTTGCTGGCCGGTGCTCATGCCGGCGCACTGGCGATCTATGAACTTACGCAGATCAAACAGATCGGCCAACAGGTCGACGCGTTTAGCTGCAGCCTCCGGAGGCACGTCGTACAGATCGGCGAAGTAGTGCATCAGCTCACGAGGTGTCAGCCACTGATAAAGGCCGGCGCTGGCGGAAACAAGAGCGATGTTGCGTTTGACATCTTCGGCCTGGCGGGCCACATCAAAGCCAGCAATGGTGACGCTTCCGGACGTCGGCTTCAGCAGCCCGAGCATCATCCGCAGAGTTGTTGTTTTTCCGGCACCGTTGGCACCGAGCAGTCCGAAGACTTCGCCGGAGGAAATCTTTAGAGTCACTCCGTTGACCGCCAGAACGTCACCGGCAGCCGAAGGAAACACCTTGATGAGGTCCTGAACATCAATGACCGGAGCAGAGAGACGTTCGCTGGCTGAGACAGTCATGGAGATTTTAAGTCCGCGTGGTTCTGTGCAATGCCTGCCATGCTCGTTTGAAGCTGCTTCCTGGGAGACTGATATTTTGTCGCACACGTTTTACAACACAACGGAAGCCTCCTCAGCAGGTAACTTGTGTCAGCGAATGAGACTTTCAGACGGTCGCACAGGATCAGAACTCTCGTTGGCTACAAGCCGAAACATTTTTCGATCAACACGGCTTCCGTTCAAAAGGACTTCGGCCATGGACGACGCTTCACCTCCAAGAGTCGGACGAACCTCCAGGCGAAAACGACGTGACTGGCCAGCTGCCACTCGATCGACATCGACAAAAACCTGTCGGTCAGATCGCGGCCGATTGAGCAGGTCAGAATGGTCCAAAGCATTATCCAGAGTAAGTCGCAGCCGGATAAAGCGTGCCTCAGCTGTTCCCTGATTCGACAACGTGAATAAGATCCGAGTCCACTCGCCAACGCGAGCAGCTTCGAGCGGTTCTTCAACCTCAAGCCGCAGATCCGGGGCTCCTACAAGTTCGGGAGTCACGAGTTCCGGTGGAGGACGCGTGTTGCGCCGACGAAGGTCAGCAGGAAACGGATCCACGGGTGGCAGTTTAGCGTCGACTCGCGTTAAGCTGGTCACGGCCGTCACAGCGGACACTTCCGTTGTTGATTCAAAGAGCGAATCACGACGACGCGTTGAAGCCAGACCTTCGGCAGGAATCACGGTAAACCGAAGCACATATTCCTGGGCCGGGCGAAGATTATCCACCAGCCAGGTGAGTGTATCCTGACGCAGAACGCCATCCGGAATCGCCCCGCGCACTCGTGTTTGAATCGGCAGCAGTTCGCGGACGAGTAAACCATCGATTGTCTTGTCGCCGAGATTTGTCACTGAGATCTGAATCGTGAGATCGCCTGAAGCAGAAAACTGGGGCACAGTCTTTTCAACTCGCAGATCACGCTTTGATACATAGGTCCCCGGCGTCACGCGAACCGGGGATTCCAGATCCTTCACGTCCGCTAAAGGTGATTCCGGCAAATCGTCCTGCGGCAAGCCATCTTCGCCGCGCGGCAACCCGAGCGATTCCCGCCAATTGTCGCGACTCAGTCGAGCCAGGATGCGGTCCACAAAGAAAGGATTAGGCAACGAATCCACCAGCCGGCCCCGAGTGATGACGTCAGGATTATGTTCCGTCTCGATCACCGAAGAACTGAGCCTGCGAAAAGTGACATCCAGCAGCGGTCGTTCGGTGATCGTCGGCGGGATGTTGATCGAACCATCGATCGGACGGCGCGGTCGCGGGCGGATCGGAGAATATTCCGGACGACCAAACACGAAGTAATCGGCCGACTTCGTCTGAGAAACCAGGTTAGAATCATCCCGATCGGCTTTGGCCAGAATGATCTGGCCCTGTGCGGCCCTGGTGGACACCACGTCGACTTTATCGATCACGCCACCGGACTTCAGCGGCGTCAATGTGTCGCGGTGGTAGGCCTCGGCATCCACTGCGAGACCACCGCCCAGGATAAACGCCACCAAAGTTAATCCGGCGGTTCCTGAAACAGCAGCCACTACCCAGGACAGATGGGCGAGGACAAATTCGATGCCGCGATCCACACCTTCACAAACGGAGGTCCACAATCCCGCGATGATGCTGCTGACCGGCGATAACCATTCGCCATCGAACAGCCCGATCATGTTCAGGCGGTCGCCGTAAAGCATCCCAAGAAACATGAGGCTCGCGATGCAGCCAAAAATAAAGAGAATTAAAGATTCCATGTCCCAAACGTCCTTGCCTCAGGGATTGCCTTGTCAGGAAGTGCCTGAAGGCTGAGGTTTAACACAGGACATTTGAATTGTGAACCGGAAACTCTCTTTATGCCGAGTTTTACGGCATTTGTGTCGCAGCGTCGGCATCAGCCGAAGGCAGCGGTTGATCCACCTTCGGGACGTCGGGCATGATCGGCCGGGCCCCCGGGTTTCGGTGATACCGAGCAAAATCCGGAGACAGTTCTGCCTCCGGGTAAACCACCCAGCTCAAACCAGCGAAAAACGGAACAGGCAATGCGCCGACCTGAATTCTGGATTCCGTGAAGCACGCCACACGGCCGCTGGCGGTGCTGAGATACACGCGATCCGTCAATGTATTGTTGACGTGGATCGTGAAATCCCGAGTCGGCGTCACGACCGGATTTCCTGCATTGAGACGACTGACCCCGACGACGCGGTCATTCTTGTCGACGTAGTACGCTGCATTTTCCGAAACGGCCACAAGCGATTTCACGCCGGACACAAACCACGGTTCAGACACCTCGCGGAATCGGCCAAGCACGGTCCGAGGCGGAAAGGGTTCGACGCGACGATTGACGGCTGCGGTAGCGACGACCGAGGCACGGACCGGGGACACGCGAGCCTTGACATCAGCACCGACAAGTTCATTATGAGTCAGCTTCCAGAACGGAACGTCGTCGTGTTCCAGATCCACGTAGAAGTCAAATGTCACGTTCGGGTTGAAGTCTGAAAACTCAATTGTCAGCTGCTTCCGGTCTGCACTGAGTTTCACATTCTGCACACCAGCCGATTTACGACTGTCATCGGAAATCCGAATCATTGCTTCTTCGAGTTCATTCGCGGCGAAGGAAGCCCCTGAAAGCGCGGTTGAAAGATCGACGACCAGCGAATTCACAGCCTGGCCGGTCGAACGATTAATGACAGTGATCGGTTCAAAACCCAGCAGGCCTCGGCAACGCAATTCAACAGCCGCGCCATAAGCTGGCAGCTCACCGCCATCACCTTCCGTTCGACTGGCCACCGCACTGACGCCGTCGAAAACTTTGACCGGCAATCCGGTTCGCAGATCGAACTTCCTTAACTCGTCATCATCGGACACAACAAAAACCTCGTTCCCTACAACGGTAATCGGCTCATAAACCGGACGAGCCATCGGCACGGTCCACAGCATACTTCCGTCAGTTTTCAGATTGATGCAGAACAATCGGTTATTGTCGCAGGCGGCCAGCAGCAGTTCCTGATCTTCCCGATTTACAACCGCCAGCGGGGCTGTTGTGGGACTATTCATCAGGAACTGAAAGCGAGTCTTGCCCTTGGCGATGCCCAGCATGTCCACAACATGAATGTTGCCAACGTCCGTTGCAAAGGCCAGACGTTCCTGACCGGCAACAGGGGCAAACCGAATAATTTCACCGGCAGCAAAACGCCAGTCGAGAGCTCTCAAAACTCCTGGAGGGAAAGTCCCGCGACTTGCCTGATACTGCAGAGTGTCAACGTCGTAGGCCACGATCGACCGATCGGCCAGCGGAACAAAAATGCTGCGAGTGACTTCCGTACGATTTCCTGTCGTGACTTCACGCTTCGTCAACAGGGGAGCGGCAGACGGCGGATTCGGCAAACGAAATGAGAACAGCTTGTTTCCGCTGAACTTATCAAAGGCGTGAATCACGGGGCCGACGACAATCACCACCATCTGACTGTCAGTGGAGCCCTTCATCGCCACTTCGTCGTTTCTTCCGACCTGCGACGCCCAAAAGCGACGACCGCTTTCCGCATTCATCGCAGTCACCACGCCGGCAGTCGACTGGACGAAAACAACTTCTTCATCCAGAGCAATATGAGCAACTTTGTCGCGGCTGGCATTGATGACCGCCTGCGATTCCCAGAGCTGCTTCAGGGTCGGGACGTTGTAAATGATCTTCCCGTCGGTTTCATCGACCTCCGGCAGCACGCCAGGCAGATTGTCTGCGTCGGCCGGCGCCGCTTCGTCCCACGCACGAACGCAGGGCATCGTGGACAGGAACCCCAGCAGGGCTGCAGTTGAAAGCAAACGTTTTCGGAGCGAATGAGTCATTGTCCGCAATTCCGCCGAGTACATGCGAAGGCAAAGGAGAAAACACTGAATTTCCGGAACACTGAACCTGCCGAGCCGCTGTCCTGCGTTTGCGCGCCGCTG
>JBDNHX010000299.1:0-7495 GCA_041688565.1 Planctomycetaceae bacterium | reverse complement strand
CAGATGCTCACGCTGCCACTTCAGAGGTCGTCGAATTCGTTGGGGACTCTGCTGACAAATTGCAGCGCGAATTGTTGCGGCACGCTGGCACCCGTCGAACTGTGCGTCTGGCAAAGTCTCAGACGCTGATCCGTTGCTCCGCCTGCCATCGCATCACCATTCGAAATGTGAACATTGACAGTGCCGCGTGTGCGATTGCCATCTGGGGTGGCGACTGCGGATACGAATTTGCAAGAGACGATCTACTGGCCGATGCGCATTCCGGATATCACATCGAAAACATCACAATTCGTCGGGCGTTGAGATTCGGACTCGTCCTCAATGGCTCTGCCGACAATGTTCTTCGTGCGACGATGAGCCACGGTTATCTTCCGCTGCATGATCCCGTGCGTCCGGGCATCAATCGGCCCATCTTTCGTAACCTGCAGCTGACGGGACCCGGCACTTCCGGTTCACAGGGAATTTATGCGGTTTCAGTGTCGGCCGCTGAGCTAACCGATATCACCGTCCGACAATTCTCCGTGGGAGTTCATGCGGAAGACTGGGTCGCAGGCATGCAATTCCAGGAAGCCACGATCACAGAGAATACGACCAATCTGCTGATCGAGGGTACCAAACAACCGGCGACCGGAGTGTCTTTCGAGCGTTTGAAGCGGCAGTGATCATCAGCATCCACTTTGCAGCAGCGGCGGCCAATGCGCGATTAGTCCTTCGCACACGACCCGGCCATCACTGGCAGGAGAGGCTGGTTTTTGACGGGCAGATCTTTTGTGCTGCGAGGATAGGTCGCCACGTCTTTGGCAAAGTCGATCCCAACCTGCATCTCTTTGGCAACTCGCGCAGCCTGTTTTCCCAGATGCATGAAAGCGGCCATATGCGACTGGCAGAATTCCAACTTGGCCATTCCCATCGGAATTGACTGCAAAGTATTTCGCCAATAATGCCAGCGAACTTCTGAGTTGCGTGTCATCCACCATGCGATTCGTGTCAATGCGATTCCCATGGTGATGTATTCCGACAGCGACGGTTTCTGGCGACGTTCAGGCACAATCATGCGCGTTGTTCGCATGACTCGGGCCATAAACCGAGCGGGCTCGTACACGGTTCCGACAACTCGGTCAGGTTCCAGAAATTAGACGCCTGAAATTTCGGCTGGATCAACAAACACTGGACAACATCTTCTGGAGTACGCTGGGGCTGAGCCATGGGTGATGTCTATGTCGGTTCTGCTCGGGTGGCTAAAAGAAATCTCGCACGGCATTGGCAAGTTTGCGGGCATGCCCCCGCGGTGTCAACTAATTATCCGTCCTTGTGGCTATTACTTCATCAACTTCGGCATGCAAACCGATTCCGTGAACTCCGAAAAACAACGGGGCGATCGCAGCGATTGGTGGCAATCTTCGGAAGAATCTGCGACAACCAGAGAGCCTGATAGACCCTTGGGATCTGGAGACGCTGGACGTCGAAGGCCGATGCTCATGAATCGACGCTATTGGATTGTTGCTGTCGCATTGCTGACCCTGTGCTGCGCCGCCGGCGCCATGGCTCAGCGAGGTCAGTTTCGCGGACAGTTTGGCGGCGGCCGCTACCGCAACATGAGAAGCGAGGATGGTCGCGTGCATCGCAACGGCGTCCCCGACTGGAAGGTGGATGAAAAGTTCAAGGACGATGTCTTCACCTTCGTTCGCATTCGCTACAAATCGCTGGGCCGCTGGGCGTGGGATACTGACTATCCTGATGCAGATTTGAATTTCTCCTATCGCCTGCAGCAACTGACGTCTCTGCACACGGATCCGGATGGTGTGATTCTGGAACTGACGGATCCGCGTCTGTTTGATTATCCGTTCATTTACATCATCGAACCTGGCTACATCTATCTGGATGAAGAAGAACGCGTTGCCCTGCGGACCTATCTGCTGAATGGCGGATTTATGATGGTCGATGATTTTTGGGGTGACGACGAATGGGATGGATTCTGGAGCGAAATGCAGAAAGTCTTTCCCGAACGAAAGTATGTTGACCTGGCGCTCGATCATCCCATCTTTCATTCAGTGTACGATTTGAAAGAGCTGCCGCAGATCCCGGCGATCGGATTTGCACAGCCGCTTGGCAACGGTGAAATTTACACCGCGCAGGGGCCAGGCACGGAAGAGGTTCACTATCGAGCCCTGTTTGATGACAATGGCCGTATGATGGCGTTTATCGGACACAACACGGATCTGGGTGATGGCTGGGAACGTGAAGGAGAAAATCAGTGGTACTTCACTGAATTTTCGGAAAAGAAAGCGTACCCATTGGGGATCAATATCATCTTCTACGCGATGACACACTGACCAGAAGGTCCATTTAAACTTTTGCGATTGCCGTTCTGAGATTGCCGCCAGGTTAAGAAATTGTCGAACACCATTGAAAGCAGGTCTATGACCAGTCCCAGCGAACTGACTCCCGAGCGTGAACGGGAACTCATCCTTGAACTGAAGCAACTGCGACAGCAGATCGATGCTGAACTGTCACGCGTGATTGTTGGACAAAAGGAAGTCGTTCGACAGCTGTTGATTTCGCTTTTGGCTGGAGGCAACTGCCTGATCACCGGTGCACCGGGGCTTGCCAAGACGCTGCTGGTGAAATCGATCGCTCAGTTGTTTGACCTGAAGTTCAACCGCATTCAGTTTACGCCCGATCTGATGCCCGCGGACATTACCGGCACCGAAGTGCTGGAAGAAGACGGAGCTGGCAATCGTTCGATGCGGTTTATCCCGGGACCCATTTTTTCCAACGTACTGCTGGCCGACGAAATCAATCGCACGCCGCCCAAGACTCAGTCCGCTTTGCTGGAAGCCATGCAGGAACATCAGGTCACCGCGGCCGGACGACGCTATCCGCTGGATGAGCCGTTTTTTGTTCTGGCGACGCAAAACCCGATCGAAATGGAAGGCACTTATCCTCTGCCGGAAGCACAGCTCGATCGCTTTATGTTCAATGTCCTGATCGACTATTTGCCGGAAGACGAAGAAGTGGCCGTGGTTCAGCAGACGACATCCCGAAATTTCCATCCGATCAAATCGATGTTCTCAGGCCAAACCGTTCGTGAGTTTCATCAGGTCGTGCAGCGTGTTCCGATTGCTGACGACGTCGTTCGATATGCCGTGCGTCTGGCCGCCACCTCACGGCCCGGGCAAAAGGGAACTCCCGATTTTATCAATGAACTGGTGTCGTGGGGCGCTGGTTTGCGAGCCGCGCAGTATCTCGTGCTCGGCGGAAAAGCCCAGGCTCTGCTGGATGGGCGAGCCTACGTTTCCAGTAAAGATATCCAGGCATTGGCCAAGCCGGTGCTGCGTCATCGCATTCTGCCCAACTATCGCGCCGAAGCGCAGGGCGTGTCTGTGGATTCTCTCGTAGACCGCCTGCTGGCTGTCGTCGAACATCCCAAAAACTAAGCCATCGCCTAAACCGCCCCTGTTTTGAGTTTTCAGTTTTCAAATCTAAAATCTAAAATCTGCCCCCTCCCATGTCCACAGACTTGATGAATCCTGAAGTCGTCATGAGCATTCGCTCGCTGGAGATGCGAGCGAAGCTGGTGGTGGACGGATTTCGTACGGGGCTCAACAAGAGTCCGCGGCATGGGTTCTCGGTCGAGTTCTCTGAATACCGGCCCTACGCGCAGGGTGACGATCCGCGATTTCTGGACTGGAAACTGTATGCTCGCACAGATCGAAGTTACATCCGCCTGTTTGAAGATGAAACGAACCTCCGCTGCTACATCGTGTTCGATATCAGTCGTTCCATGTCCTTTGGTTCGGGCGCCTACACGAAACATGATTACGCGCGCACTGTGGCCGCTTCGCTGGCCTGGCTGCTGAATCGTCAGGGCGATGCCGTGGGACTGACCACGTTTGACGAACATGTTCGATCCATTGTTCCCGCGCGGTATCGGCCCGGTCAGCTGCGGCGTCTGTTCGTAACACTGGAAGAGCCACCGTCGGGGCTCGATACCAACCCGGGTGTCGCGATGGAAGATGTGGCTCAGCGACTGCGAAAACGAGGCCTCGTGATTCTGATCTCGGACATGCTGGCCCCAGTCCAGCAGATCGGCGACGGACTGCGTCTGCTTCGCGGCTGCCTGCATGATCTGGTCGTCTTTCAGGTGCTCGATCCGGCCGAAAAAACCTTGATGTTTGACGGGCCTCGGCTGTTTGAAGATCTGGAAAGCGGCCAGAAAATTTATAGCGATCCTGATACGATTCGCGAAGAATATCAGCAACGACTGAACGTTCACAATCTGGCCATCCAGGCAGAATGTGAAGTCGTCGGTGCCGCCTATCGCCAGCTGATCACTGACGAGCCTGTGGAACTGGCTCTGGCCGAATTTCTTCAGGCTCGTCGACAACGGATTCGCTGATGAATTTGTTCGCGATGTGTCGACTAACGAGCAGATGAACTATGTTTGAACTCTTAGCACCTGTCTTCGCTGTCGCCGGTGGTCTAATCGCCGCAGTGCCGATTGTGTTGCACATGTTCCGTAGAAGCCCGGCCGTTCGGATGCCATTCAGTGTCGTTCGTTTTCTCACGCCCACGCTGCCGAAGACAACGAAGCGAGCGAACGTCGAACACTGGCCGCTGATGCTGCTGCGAATTCTTGCGGTGATCCTGATTGCGCTCGCATTTGCCCGGCCTTTTCAAAGAGTCACAGTCGCGAAGGCTGAAGAATCCGGCAGCGCCGATCGCGTCGCGGTTCTGATTGATGCAAGCGCCAGCATGCGTCGAGATGGTCTTCGTGAAGCCGTTCTTGCAGAATTGCAAAAGGTGACCGCCGGATTGAGCGATGAAGACACTCTCAGCATTTCCGTGTTCTCGCAAACGGCCCGAGCGCTTGTGACGGCTGCCGAATGGCGTCAAACCGAACCCGGCAGCCGAGCGGCTTTGCTGGAACGTGCAACGACTGCCTATGAACCTGACTGGCTGGCCACACAGACCGCAACGGCGATGCTGGATGCCGCCGATGAGGTGGCTCGGGAAGAAGGAACCACCGGGCCCGATGGCGAACGTCGCGTGGTGCTGATCACCGACTTTCAGGAAGGTAGCCAGCTGGATGAATTGCGGGCAGGCACATGGCCCGATTCTGTGAAACTTGATTTGAGAATCGTCGCCCCCACCGCGACGGGCAATGCGGGGCTGAGCCTGGTGGCTGAGGAGCGGACCGGGCGAATTCGAGTCCGCGTGACGAACTCGGGCGATGCCACGCTGACAAAATATTCGCTGTCGTTGTTCGACGCATCTGGCGCGGGTGTCGGAAATCCTCTGACCGTCGACGTTGGAGGTGGACAGCGGCGCACGGTGACGTTGCCGGAACCAGTCGAAGGTCAGTCACAGATTGTTGGTATCGAACTGCTCAACGAACCCCATGTCTTTGACAACGTCGTTGATCTTCCGGCTGAAGAGCAGCCGCCGGTTGTCGTGGCCCATGCTGGCTCTACCGATACCAATAACGCAGATGAGATGCGTTATTATTTGCAGCGCGTTCTTGATGGAAATGATGCATCACCCGTGGACATCACGGATCTTGTCGGAGCGGATGGCGTCGCGTTGCCTGTCCCGGAAAACGTACGTCTGGCCGTCGTCACGGATACGGTTCCGGAAGGACTCGCAAAATCACTGAGCGATCTCGTCGAACGTGGCGGCATCGTGCTGGTGGCGCTGAAATCCGCGGACATGGCCTCTTCGGTGAAAAGCCTGCTTCCCGATAACACAGCTATTGAAGAGGGCTCAGTCAAAGATTACGCAATGCTGGGGCAGATCGACTTTACCTCAGGCCTTCTGTCGCCGTTTGCCGAAAGCCGCTTTGCTGACTTCTCGTCGATTCGATTCTGGCACTATCGGAAATTGTCCTTCGATGAAACAGCACCCACGGCCCCTCGCGTGCTTGCCAGATTCGATTCAGGAGCCCCGGCGATTCTGGAATCAGCTCGACCGTCTGGCGGAAAAGTCATCGTCTTCGCAGCCGGCTGGCATCCGGAAGACGGCCAATGGGCTTTGTCGACCCGGTTTCCTCCGATGATTCACCGCTTGGTGCAGCTGGCCAATCCGCGTCGATCCGGCTACCAGCTGTTTGAAGCCGGACAGTCGATCAGCCCGCCACAACTCACGGCCACGGATCAATGGACTCTGACGCTTCCCGACGGATCGACACGAACAGCAACCGCAGCGAAAACTGCTGCCATGCCCGATCAAGCGGTTTTTGAAAACAAGGATGCGGCCATGCCAGCGAAACCAATCGCGGCGGCGTCCGTTGTGCTGGATATTCCAGGTCGCTGGACGCTGGGATGGGAAACCACCGATGGCCCAAAATCCATGAGCCTTCTCGTGACGGTAGCTGCTTCGGAAAGTCGCACGGAACGGCTTCCGGCCGGACAACTTCAGGCGCTGGGAATGTCGTCCGACGTGGCCGCAGCAAAGGTAGCGTCGGCAGCTGCGACCGACCCCGCGGAAGTTGCCCAGCTGGATGCTCGCGAACTGGAGTCTCAACAGAAATTCTGGCGATGGCTGTTACTGGCTGGCCTTGCGTGTCTGGCCATGGAGAGCATCCTCGCTTCGCTGATCGAACGAAGGCACTCGATCGAATTGTTGAATTGAGTTTCGCTCACCAACAGTTCAGCAGTTCAGCAGAGTAACAGTTCAGCAGATGCCATGCAGGGGACCACCAGGTGCCGCAAGCTGATCGACTCGCCGACTGACTTCGGGATCGGTCTCCAGCGGCGGCGCCATGTGGGGCTTGATCCGCGCGTCAATCACCAGGGAGCTTCGACAGCCCCAGTGCTTCGCTTCCGTGAAGGCGGCGATTCCGTAAACATCGTCGGCCGGATTACTGCGAGTGAACGTCATCCATAAAAAATTGGCCAGCGATTCTGCACAGAACCGGCTGTCGTCCACAATGACAATCAACGGCCAGCCCGTCAGCCCGCGGGAACCTGCATTCGTCACTTCCGCACAGAAGCGGTCCACTTCACCGTCACTTTGATGAGGCTGACCTGTATGCGGCGGGCCTGTGATAGCCAGCACGCCCGGCAGGCAGACACTCGGTGCCGAAAAGCCTGGGGGCAAAAACAAGTCGGCCGACAGCTCTGTCGACAATGAACGTTTGATTTCGCCGGCTGCTGCAATGACCAGCTTTGAACCAGCGTTCAGACCGTTCCCGGTGTAATCCAGAGTGTCGATGGTGGTGCGAGTCTGAAAATGCAGATCGCGACTCCAGTCCACTCGGCGCAGCAGATGCTGCAGGAAATGACTGATGTCATGAATGTCGAGCGCCGGATCGTCTTCCTTCGCCACGATCAGCAGATACTTTGCCAGTGACAGCTGCCCCTGGCCAAGAATCGCGTTGGCATTGGTCAGCAGTTCCTGAGGTTGTCGATGTCCAGAGTACGGCACATAACGTTCGCTGCCAATGGCCAGCAGCAAAGGATGAACGCCCGCCTCGTCAACAGCATTCACCGCGTGT
>JBDNHX010000298.1:0-4314 GCA_041688565.1 Planctomycetaceae bacterium | reverse complement strand
GTCAGAACACTCGGCAAAGGGTGGTGCCGATTAATAGGCGAACGAGGATCTTCGAGCTGTTCAAAGTGACAAATAATTTCGCCCAGCCCAACATTAACGATCTGATCGCGACAGTCTTCTCTCTATAGCATGCGATGACAGTTCGTATGCTGCAGAGGTGTACTCAAAATTCCCCAAAAGCGCAACCCCCTGTTTTATCAAATTGTCCGAATGTGCGCGCTGGCCTTGGGGGATTCGTATCGTGCGTGAAGGAGCAACGCTGATTCCGACGCTCGATGCTCACGCTCAGCATCCCGGCGTTTTCACCGAAAAGGAACTCGTGGGATTCGCCACGGCCACCGCTCCCGCAAGCCAGCTCGCATCTCAGCAAAGGCACGGCGTCATGAAAAAAGCCCGCTCAAAAAAAACGAATGATACTCCTGAATCGATTGGAAGCCCGGATCCTCTATCCCAGTGACTAAGCGGGCCATTGTTTTTATTGCTCACGGAGGTGAATCGGGTGCATAAAATCATCGCCTGAGTTCCGCTGAATCGTTACACTGTCAGTCCCCGAAAGTGGCGGATCTACTTACCGATTCGTTCCTGCCTGTTCCAGACAAGCGAGCTTCTGACATGCGTCACACTAAGTTGACCGCAATTTTTTTATTGGCTCCGCTGCTGATTGCGACGAATGCGCTGCCGCAGTGTGCAGCAGAAGATAAGGGCGAAGCAAAGCGAGCGGTCGATTACGAGCGTGAGATCAAGCCGCTGCTGCTTCAAAAATGTGCCGCCTGCCACGGCGCTTTGAAGCAGAATTCAGGGCTGAGACTGGACGCCGGTGAATTGATCCGCAAGGGCGGTGACAGCGGACCGACCGTGGTGCCCGGCCAAAGCATTCGCAGTTTGCTTATCGAACGTATGACAACTCAGGACCACAGCGTTCGCATGCCTCCGGAAGGTCAGGGTGAGAAACTGACGGATTCTCAGGTCGACCTGTTGAGACGCTGGATTGATCAGGGAGCACTCTCACAAGCCGACGAAAAAATCCCGGAAGATCCGGCACTGTATTGGTCCTATCAAACGCCAGTCCAACCCGCCGTCCCGACAGTCAAAAATCAAAACTGGATTCGCAATCCGATTGATGCCTTCATTGCCGTTGAACATGAGAAGCACGGTTTGACACCAGCTGAAGAAGCGCCGCGCGAAGTCTGGTTGCGTCGCGTCTTCCTGGATCTGACGGGGCTTCCACCAACACGCACGGAACTGCATGCGTTCCTGCAGGATCAGTCCAGCGATGCTTTTGAAAAAGTCGTTGACGAATTGCTTGCTCGCCCGGCATACGGCGAACGCTGGGGGCGCCACTGGATGGATGTCTGGCGTTACAGTGACTGGTATGGAAGTCGAGGTATCAACGAGATTCGCTACAGCCAGCGTCACATCTGGCGCTGGCGTGACTGGATTGTCGAATCGCTCAACGATGACAAACCGTATGACCGGATGGTTGTCGAAATGCTGGCAGGCGATGAGCTTGCTCCGGCGGATGACAGTGTCCTGCGTGCCACCGGATTTCTTGGGCGCAACTGGTATAAGTTCGACCGCAATGTCTGGATGTTTGACACTGTTGAACACACGAGCCAGGCGTTTCTGGGTCTGACACTCAAGTGCGCTCGATGCCATGATCACAAGTTTGATCCGATCACGCAGGAAGACTATTACCACTTCCGAGCGTTCTTTGAACCGCATGATGTTCGCACAGATCCCATCAACGGAAATGCAGATACGGAGAAAGATGCGACGCTCGGCCCCGTGCTGAAGGAAGGTGTTGCTCGCGCGTTCGACAAAGTGATTGATGCAAAGACGTTTGTTTTTCAACGCGGCGACAACCGCTATCCGGATGAATCAAAGTTGATGTCGCCTGCGGTGCCCACAGCACTGGGCAAACTGACTGCCGAAATCCAGCCTGTGGTACTTTCTCCCGATGCTTGGTATCCGCACTTGCGTCCAGCCGTGGCCGATGGATTGATTGCCGCCGCCGAATCGAAAGTCACGCTGGCAGAACAGCAGATCACGAAGGCTCGGGACGATGCGGCAGTCGCCGAAAAAGCCATCGAAGTACTTCAGGCCAGACTTGAGCAACAGCAGAATCAAGGAGCGGAAGTCACCAATGTTGCTCCGGTGCTGCATGATGATTTCCAATCGCGATCAGACGTCTGGAATGTGGTCTCGGGCAACTGGTCCTGGCAGGACAGCCGGCTGACTGAGTCGTCTGTTGGAAGCTTTGCAACCATCGTGGCCAACACCGTGCATCCCCGAAACTTTCAGGCTCGCGTGCGATATCGAACGTTGCAGCCCGGAACTTATCGGTCGGTTGGTTTCAGCTTTGATTACATCGACAACGGAAACTCGCAGGATATCTACACGTCCACCGGCGATGCAGTACAGTCGGTTCAGGCATTTCACCGCGACAAAGGGCAGCAGGTCTATCCGCAGGCTGGGGTTGTCAAAACAAAACTTTCCGTGGGCGAAGTGACAACGGTTGAGATCACGGTTCGAGACCAGCAATTGACAATTATGCTGAACGGCGAACACAAGCTGGATTACACCATGCCAGTGGCCCGCCGCGACGGGAAGTTTGCGTTATGGGTTCACAGCGGCTCGGCCGAGTTTCTGGAGGTCGATATCCGCGAACTCGTCCCGGATCTGAAGGATCTTGAGCAGCGTCAGACCACTGCGATGAACCACGTGAAGCTGGCGGAAGCCCAGCTGATCACTGCTCAGCAAGAAGTCGAAGCGATAAAAGCAAGACTCGCAGCCGAACGGGCGAAGTACTTTGGCGAACCCACGGATGTCGCTCGTATGAAGGCTCTCGTCGCTAGTCGCGCGGAGCGTCAGGTTGCTGTTGCCAGGCTGGCCGAAGAAGTGCTGGCTGCCGACCATTTTCTGGCAGGCGTTCGCGCGTCATCCGCAGCGTCGGCGACGCCTGAAAATTCCGCCGCCACTTTGGCTGAGGCTGAGCAAAAGCACTCCGCGGCGCAGCAAAAGCTGGCCGATGGGAAGGTTGCCGTCGATCAGGCTGATGGAACTTATGCGGCGCTGGGAGAAACGTTTCCGAGTTCCTCAACCGGACGACGTTTAACGCTCGCCCGATGGATTACGAGTCCTCAGAATCCGCGAGCCTCGCGCATTGCCGTGAATCACATTTGGCTGCGTCATTTCGGTGAAGCACTGGTCCCGTCTGTCGCCAATTTTGGACTCAACGGTCAACAGCCGTCGAATCAGAACCTGCACGACTGGCTGGCGACGGAACTGACAAACAACGGCTGGCAGATGAAGTCTCTGCATCGCATGATCGTGCTGTCATCGACGTATCGCCAGAGTTCCGTGACCCAGAGTTTCGAAACAGTGCAGCAACCGGCGGCGGTCATTGCGAACGCGGCGATCATTGCGAACGTGGCGGCCGATCCGGGAAATCGATTTTTATGGCGGATGAATTCTCGTCGAATGGAAGCGGAAGTCGTTCGCGATTCGATGCTATTTGCAGCGGGCTCAATGAATCACTCGCGCGGCGGCCCGGAGATTCCAGAATCGGAGTCTCAAACCAATCTTCGTCGCAGCGTGTATTTTCGAAGCACTCCCAACGAGAAGGCTGGTATTCTGGAAACCTTCGATGCTGCGAATCCCAACGAGTGCTATCGTCGGCAGGAAAGTGTTGTTCCACAGCAGGCTCTGGCGATGATGAATAGCCGACTGGCTCTGGATCACGCTCGACTGCTGGCTTTGAAACTCAGTAAAGACGCTGGTGAAGGCAACACGGCGGAGATCAGAACGTCCTTCATCACGGTAGCGTTTGAGAACATTCTGAACAGGGCACCGACACCGGCTGAGATCGCCATGTGTCAGACATTTTTGGAACGAAATACGGCAACGGCCGGTACGGTGAACCTCGCTGTTTTTCCCGCCGGAGGCGAGTCATCGCAGCAAGCACCTGCGACTATTGCTTACCTGCGAGCCCGTGAGAACCTGATGCATGTGCTGTTCAGTCACAATGATTTTGTCACGATCAGATGAATCCTTCATTTTCCTTCAGCCCACCGGTAACAATTCAACTCCTTCGCACGAATCGGATTGTACCGGCAAGCTGACGCATACCGCTCGCCAATTTTGATTCCTCCACACCCCTGTTGTTAGCCATAAACATCCTTTGGAGTACCCCGCCATGAAAGATATCAATCGCGGTCGCCGACATTTCCTGTCCGACATGGGGATGGGATTCACGGGTCTGGCATTGGGTTCTCTGCTGGCTCGCGACGGTTTTGCGAAACCTGTCGCGGCAAG
>JBDNHX010000297.1:0-8025 GCA_041688565.1 Planctomycetaceae bacterium | reverse complement strand
GTCAGACATACCACCCGACCTGAGTGACCTCTTGCCCGACGCCTGGCTCAAGAACAACCCGAAACACCGCTGGCAGATCGACGACATCCGACAAGTAGAAAGAAAACGCTCCCGCCTCCAAAAATCCTCCAAGCGAAAAAAACAAGGCGGCTAAAACCGACCCTGCGGTTCACCGTGCGCTTACGTTCAACGGCAGGTCTGGTAGGTCCCGACCTCAACGAATCTCTGATGGCCCAGAGCACTACGACTGCCGGAGCCACGCTGATCACCCAGCTCAAATTGGTACAGCGACACGAGAACGCTCATGTGAGGTTTCTGGTCAATGCTCTGGGATCCAGTGCTCGGCCTAAGCCAAGTTTTCGCAATCTCAGACAGCGAAATCTGACTGCTTTTTTAAATGTGTCGCGGGGGTTAGAAAACACTGGTGTCGGTGCATACCTCGGAGCGGCTCCTGCAATATTGAGTCGCGGATACCTGGCAGCAGCCGGTTCGATTGCTTTAATTGAGGGGCGACACGCCGGATATTTTAATTCCCTTCAGTCGCGGCCAATGACAGAAAACGTGTTGGGTCAGGAATTGGACTTCGAACGGGCCTTGACTGTCCAGGAAGTGGTATCCCAAGCCAGTCCGTTCATTTCAAGTTTGAACGGTGGTCCAGCGTTGACGTTCTCCTAGGCTCGGTCCAATGCGAACGATATCGCGATTCTGAATTTTGCCTTGGCTCTCGAATATCTCGAAGCGGAATTCTACAACATAAATGTGCCGATCTATGCCGGCTAAGTTTCAATGCTTGCGTCGGCGGATGGTCGAACTCATGGCTCATGGGGCGCATGCAGGTTCGGCCGAAAGATCCGAACTGAATCAGTCGCCGCTGACTCGTCGGATGAGGAAACGCCACTTTAGTCCATGCTCCGCATGGACGATGGCGTGTGCCTTTCGGATGACGTGGGATGGCCATGGCCTTGTGGGTTTGACTATGTTCATTCCGCGTTTGATGAAACGTCACCGACTGTGTGTATCTCAGAAACTTCAGACAATTGCCTTATATCAACGTTCAAAGAGAGTCACCTGCCATGCTTCGTAACCGCTTAACTCAGATCATGTCATTCGCTCAAACGTGGTCGAGTTCCACGTTTCATAGGCCGCGCAGACGTCCGGCGAGGTTTCTCGGACGACCGATACCCGCCACTGAGTCTCTTGAAACTCGATCGCTGTTGACCTTATTCGTTGTTAATACATTGACGGATTCATTGAACGACAGCCTCGGTGTCAGCAATGGGCAGCTGAGTCTTCGCGAGGCAGTTCATGCGTCCAACACGAACGCAGCGTTTGGGGATGCCGCAGCGGGTAGTCCCGATGGGGACACAATTGTGTTTTCAGATTCTCTGCGGGGCGAAACCGTGCAGGTACAGCAGGGTGAATTCGTCCTGAGTGACGACATTCGTATAATAGGGTCGACCGTTGGGGCAGGGCTGTCACTTGGACTGACTCTGTCCGCAGGAGGTCTCAGCCGAGTCTTTGAAATCAAGACTCCTGGGGCAGCTGGAAGCCGTGCCGATGTTCAGATCTCCAATCTGATCCTCAGCGATGGAAGAGCCACCGCTGCAGTGGGCGGAAATGGGGGCGCTGTTCTGATTCAATCCAACGAAGATGTCACATTCAGAAACGTGACTGTTCGCGACAGTATCGCTGCGGGAAATGGTGGCGGAATTTCAGTCGGTCGTGGCAGTTCCTTAGTCATCAACGGTGGCTCGCTGCTTGATAACGTCGCAGGTCGCAACGGTGGCGGTCTCTGGAAGAACTACGCTCGCCTGACAATTCTGGACGGAGTCAACGATGTCACAATTGACGGTAACTTAGCGCGAGGTTCTGCAGCCGATGCTGGCGGCGGTGGAATCTATAGTTCCGGAGGTCTTGTCAACATCCTCGATATCAGCGACAACATTGTAACGATCTCGAACAACCGTGCGACGGGGACGTCAGGAAGTGGCGGAGGGATTTTCAGTGGTGACGGTCGACTCACGATTGAAGAAGCGACCATTCGCACCAACTCGGCCAATCGAGCGGGCGGCGGCATAGAGGTTGTGAACGGTTTTGTTGGACTGAATAATGTCAATTTGATCGGCAATGATGTGAATGGAACTGCGGGAGCTCCGAAGCCAGGTAATGGTGGCGGACTGCATGTGTCAGGAATTGCCAACGTGACAATCGATAGTGGCAGCGTGTTTGGGAACTCCGCAGCGACTGAAGGCGGTGGCTTGTGGAACCAGGCTGGGAGCCGACTGACGATTCGTAATGGAACATTAATTCAGTCCAACGAAGCCTTCGGAAACGCGGCCCATGATGGCGGAGGTGGAATCTTCAACAATGGCGGCGTTGTGGTCGTGAATGGAACGACCTCCACGGTGCAGATCGTCGGAAACGCTGCTCGCGGAACATTGGGCAGCGGGGGCGGCATCTTCAGTAACGGCGGCATCGTCACCATCCTCAGCACGTCGTTGACTGACAATGAAGCCGAACGTGCGGGAGGAGCGATTGAAATCGCGGCGAGCACTGCAGGAGCTCGATTACGAATCTCCGACTCCACGGTCGCGACGAACTCTGCCCTCGGGACAGCCAGTGCTCTTGGAAATGGAGGAGGAATTCATCTGTCAGGTGCAGCAATAACAGTGCTGGTGAATTCCACGCTGAGTGGGAACCGTGCGGCTCAGGATGGCGGCGGGATCTGGTCACAGTTGACGGGTTCCGCGCGATTGACCGTGACCAATAGCACAATCACGTTGAACAATGCTCAGCGTTCTGGCGGCGGGATCTGGACGAATGCCTCCACGGCCCAGGTGGGCAGCGCGGCCGTGCTTTCAAATACCATAGTTGCTCAGAACACAGCGAATATGTCTGCACCCGACATTCGGCGATTTGGAAGGCTGTTCGCTTTTAATAGTTTGGTCGGCAACGGCGTTCTTTCGGGACTTGCTCGTGGTGCGAACGGCAATCTCGTCGGAAGCAATACGTGCGTCATTAATGCAAAGCTCGGCACCTTAAGTGACAACGGAGGACCAACAGCAACGCATGCCTTGCTGGCGGGAAGTCCAGCCATAAATCGCGGAAAGAATTCCCGTGCGATCAACATCGTGGGAGATCCGCTGACAACTGATCAACGCGGAGATGGCTTCGCGCGAATTCGAGGTGGAATTGTGGATATCGGCGCGACTGAGGCAACGCCAATGACTGGCTGTGCAACGACTCGTGTAGTTCGCACGACTTAAGACGGTGGGCATCAAACGGGGGTCAGGCCCAATACTGTTCGGCACGGCGATCGCAGCGGGTAGCGGATTGGAGAGTGTCGCGGGTGGCGGAGATTGCCGCGATTGAATGAAACGCGAAGATTCAGGGAGTGCCGCGGGAGCGCGAGTGGCGTGCGGCGGAATGTGCGTGCAGCGTAGGCGGCGGAGATGCGAAACGCACCCTGCGAATTATGACGTCTATTTTTTCAGCTTTTCGATGTGAGCCATCAGGTCGTCTTCGACGGCAAGGCCGCAGAAGGAGAAACAGATCATTTCAAACGTCCGCTTCGTCGGCTTGCGGCCGGTCCACAAAGCAATCAGCATGCAGGCAATGAGTGGTGTTGCGATCCTCTTCCATATGTGAAGCCTGGCAACTTTCAGAACTCGCGCAATATCGCTCACAATATTTTCCCGGATTTCGCCGCAACCACATCAAAAGTCGTGCCGAACAGTATTGGGTGTGACCCTTTTGATCTCTCGGTATGCAGCCTAGACCTCGGCAAGCCGCTCTGTGGAATCACCAAAGCGATCCAGCTGGACGCCGAATTTGTCCATCAGCGACAGGTACAGGCTGCACATCTTGCGGTTTGGCTTGTCGAGACAATCGAGAACTCGACCTGTCTCCAGCTTGCCGCCGCCTTTGCCAAGGATCACGACAGGCAGCTTCGTCGCGTCATGACTGCCAGTGTGCATGCTGCTGCAGTACATTAGCATGGAATTGTCGAGCGCCGTGCGTTCACCTTCCTGAATCGCGTCCAGCCGACTGGCGATGTACGCGTATTGCTCAATAAAGAATCGATTGACTTTCAACCAGTCGTCCGATTCCTGATGCGACAGCAGATGGTGAATCATGTAGTCCACATTCAGATTCGGGAACCGCAGCGACGAATGATCGTTGTTCAGTTTCAGGGTACACAAACGAGTCGAATCGGTCTGGAATCCCAACACCAGAATGTCGCACATCAACCGCATATGCTCACCGATGTCCTGCGGGATTCCATCGGCCGGGCGTGGAATATTGGGTGCATCAAGTGTCGGCTTCCAACCCTGCAATTCACCACGCTGACCTGCACGAGCAATCCGCTGCTCCACTTCGCGAACGGAACTCAGATACTCGTCCAGCTTTTGTTGATCGGCAATGCTGATGCTGCGTCGCAGATTGCCGGCATCTTCCAGCACCGCATCCAGAACGCTCTTGTCGCCTTTGCTGGCCTCATCACGAAACAGCCGATCAAACGCCAGGGCGGGGTAAACTTCCAGCGGCGTTGGCGTCGTCGGCGAACTCCACGAAATGTGGCTGCTGTAAAGCATTGAATAATTCTTATGAACCGATGGGTTCGCCTTTTCGCAGCCCAGCACCAGGCTTGAGACCTTTGTTGTCTGACCGTAGGTCTGAGCAAGCAACTGATCGATACTTGTTCCGCTGCGAATTCCTCCGCCTGCCTCCAGCGGTGCTCCGCTGAGCAGATTGCCCGTCTGGGAACTGTGAATGTTGCCCTTCAACGCCTCTTCGTTATACAGGCCTTCGATGAATAGCATCTTTTCGCGGTGTGGATTCAGCGGTTCGAGGACTTTGCCCAGTTCCATTTCCTGGCCAGCGCCTTTGGCCCACCAGTGGTCTTTGTGAAAACCGTTGCCGGAGAAAAGCACGGCGAAACGAATCGGCGCTTCTCCAGTGGCGGCTGTTGTGCCAGCTTCCTGTCCCCAAACTCGCAGAGATTCCATCCACGGAAGGGCCATGGTCACACCAAGGCCTCGGAGCATTGTTCGACGGGTCGTGAGGAATGCTGTCACGGCAATTGTTCCAGGATTTCAGGAGGGTCATGTGGGCAGGCGGCCGACGCACGATCTTCCGGTTCGCCGACAGATCCAGTTTGGCCTCGTCTTCAATTATGACAAGAACATTCTCAAAAGTCAGCTCTGACTGTCCAAAAGTTCCCCTGAGAAACGGTGACCTTCAGAGTTCCGGGCTCGTCGCTTAAGTCCACGCCATTGCCTTTAGCAGTGATGAAACGAACCAGACGAAGCAGGAAATAAAAAGGGCGAGTCGGAACTAACCGACTCGCCATTGGCAAATTTTATTGTTCAGCAGTCCAATCACTGCCAGTTTCGGCGTTATGCAGCAGCCGAATCTCCGCGGTGCAGAACTTTTCGATCTCCGCGAACAACGTCTTCGGTGATCACAAACTTCTGTCCGCGTTCCAGTTCAGGCAGTTCGAACATCAGTTCAAACATCACCTGCTCCAGAATGCTGCGAAGACCTCGAGCACCGGTTTGACGAATGCGAGCCAGCTTGGCGATTTCTCGCAGAGCCCCATCGGTGAACTCAAGGCTGCATTCTTCCATTTCAAACATCTTCTTGTACTGTCGGATCAGAGCATTGCGAGGCTCCGTCAGAACCTGAACCAGCGCTGGTTCGTCCAGCGGTGCCAGGGTTCCGATAACAGGCAGCCGTCCGAGGAGCTCAGGAATCAGGCCGAATTCCATCACGTCTTCGACTGTTGCATTGCCCAGCAATTCTTCACGAGCACGCTCTTCATGGGCTTCATTGTTATTGCCGAAACCAATCACTTTCTTGCCCATACGGCGAGCGATGATGTCTTCCAGACCCACGAACGTCCCACCGCAGATGAACAGAATGTTTGTTGTGTCGATCTGAATGTACTGCTGCTCGGGATGCTTGCGACCGCCCTGAGGTGGCACGTTGGCCACAGTGCCTTCCAGCATCTTTAACAACGCCTGCTGAACACCTTCACCCGATACGTCGCGAGTGATGCTGACGTTCTGGCTGGTCTTGCCAATCTTGTCGATTTCGTCGATGAAGATGATGCCTCGCTGAGCCGCTTCGATATCGAAGTCGGCAGAATGCAGAAGTTTCAGCAGCAGGTTTTCAACGTCTTCACCGACGTATCCGGCTTCTGTCAGCGTCGTCGCATCGCCAATCGCAAATGGCACCTGCAAAGACTTGGCCAGTGTCTTGGCCAGCAGCGTCTTGCCCGAACCGGTCGGTCCAATGAGCAGAATGTTGGATTTTTCGATCTCAACATCTTCCGTGCCAATTTCCAGATTGTGCATCAGTCGCTTGTAGTGACTGTGAACCGCAACCGACAGCAGCTTCTTCGACTTGTCCTGGCCGATCACGTACTGATCCAGCTCTTTGACAATTTCGCGTGGCGTCGGAACGCGGTTGAACAGCTTCTTGGAGGAACCCCGACGACGGCGTTCCTGGTCCAGGATCGACTGACACAACTCGATGCATTCACCGCAGATATAAACGTCCTCGGGCCCCTCAACAAGAGGACCGACTTCCCGGTAGTTCTTGCGGCAAAATGAGCAGTTAGCATTTCGCTTGCCCTGCTGAGCTGTCTTGCCAGAACCAAATTCCTTACCTGATGCCATTTTTATCCCTTTGGATGTTCTGTCACGTTTCTCAGACGGCTTATCTTGACCCTGGAGTTAAAGGAGTCGGAAAGCAGATTGTCTGAGTCAACGTTTGCGGTTCGCAGGTGATGGACGCTCCGGGTTGTCGGCTTCCCTGCCAACCGTGTCTCTTTGTTTTCGATGTTCTAAATGTCTCAGTCAACTCTGAAATTTACTGATGCCGCCATCATTGGCGGCGTTAAATTTCAGACGTCTTCCTGAGAAGCAGCACGATTGTCATTCTCGGAGCCAGCTTCCATTGTCCCCTCCCCTTTTTCGGTTTCCCGTGCCATCGAGCGTTCGGCCAGATGTTCGGTATTTTGTGAAGGCTCGGGAAGATTTGTCGGACTGGCGAAGGTTTCCGATTCGTCTGATTGGGAGGCCTCTGGCCTTTTCTCAGCCGAATCTGAATCCCTGAGAGGATTCAATTCTGAAGTTAATCGTTTCAATTTTTCGGCCGCCGTTTCCCCAGTATTTCTTACAGGGTTTTCAGACTTTCCGTGGGCCTTCCATGTGGTGCTGAGTCGTGTTGTGATTTGTCTTTTGATCAATCGGAATTCGTCTTCCGTAAGGTCACCTCCACGTCGCAAATCGAGCAATGCCTGAAGCATCTCCCGATCTGCTTCGGCAGGATCAACATCTTCGTTCACTCGTGATACCAGACGGACAATTCCCCAAACCACTACAACCAGGCTCACTGTCGCGACAAGAAACTGAAGCCACGAGACGTTCGGCAATTGCAGCAGCTTAAACCAGTCAGTTGTCTTCGAAAGCCAAAGGTCGTCGACGACAAAAGCCCGGTCCAAAAATCTGTCTGAGTTTTCGAAGACATTGGTCATGAGAAAACAAGGTCACAACTTCTGAAGAGAAAGTCATCAGGGTCAACAATTTCTTGTGATGACATTTTCTGCAATTTTGTGGACGGAAGTACGTTTAGCAATTCAGATGCCATTGCAAAGACTACAATTCCAAACGGCTTCCGCCGAGTGACATTTCCTGATTTTATGGTTCTCCGCTGCAATCTTAACCTCCGACCAGTTTTCCGCTTCCATTGGCGGTCTTGCCTGACACCGCCGCTTTGCAACGTCGCTTTGCAAAGATGACAAGTCGAGCGGCTCGCCCGCGGGAGGTGTTGAATCCTGTCCGCGGGAGGGCGAGTGAGAAACTGGTGCATCATCACTGCCATCACTTCCGGGGGCCCTCCTGAGTTTTCTTCGGAATGTGATGTGGCTAAAGTAGCTGGTGGAATGATTCGGGCTCCGCAGCAGATTAGCGGTGCTCCTTATTACTTACGCGGCTCTCGGCCTTCGCAGGAATATTT
>JBDNHX010000296.1:0-21632 GCA_041688565.1 Planctomycetaceae bacterium | reverse complement strand
CGTCATCAAGGGGTTCGCGATGGACGAGAGCGAAACGCTGTTCGGCAACGAAATCGAGTACTCCGTCACCTGGAAGCGCGGCGGCGACGTCAGCCGTCTGGCAGGCAAGCCGGTGCGGCTGCGCGTGCAACTGTTCGACGCCGACCTGTACTCGTTCCGTTTTGGGGATGACAAGTAGGACCGGCTTCAGTATTTTCCGGCGCCAATGAGCATGTATAAATTGATCGTTCAAGAAAGATCGGCGACCGCTTGAACAATGCAGGCGTGAGGAGAATAAGCGCGACGACTGCAAAGATCATCAAGGCAACTAATTTCACCACATTCAGCGACGACCCATTGTGTCTGCTTTTGTAACTATTCAGGTCAAAAAAGCAAAGAAAACACTTGTACTATGGAAATTATAAGCTCGTTTTTTTTAATGTCATCTTCCCGACCAACGCGCACACAGGCGGGGGCCAGAAGCATCAGATAATTTCAAGGGCAAAAGTTGCTTTTTTTCACCGTCGAGAAAGAAAACGGGACGAGAAAGAAAACGGGACGGGGGTTGATTTGCATCAGTTCTGCGAGACTTTCGGTTTTGGACGCTTGCGTGGTCTACCTGCCGGTCCAAGAGTGTGCCACAGTCCGTGTCTTTCAGCCATTTCTTCGGTCCAGATCTCGTCGCCCATCGGCCGTCCACGATCCACACACGTGCGGATCGCTTTGAGTTCCGATGACGACAGTGGTGTATCGACTCGCTGGTTCCATTTCGGCAGGCGCGGCAGTGGCCAAGGCGAAAGGATCGGCGGGTCGGGCTCACTGGATTGGTTCCATCGCCAAAGCGATCCAAATCGCCAGACCTTCGCGGAAGCGACAAAGCCAGCACGAAGTGGGTTACGTTCGACGTATCGACAAGCCACATAGAAATGCCCGTCATCCTGAATCGGAAAACTCTTGAACCGAGATTGGTACAAGTGCCCGCCACCTCGGCGATGATAGTGTGCATGGTGTGGCAATGTGTGCGTTGCGGTAACCCAGCGTAGGAAACGGCCCATCTGCCCATCTTCGCAGGGGCGAAGGATCAAATGCCAATGATTATGCATTAACGTGAAACAAAAAACTTCTACAGAGTACTTGTTGAACCCTTCGCGAAGTACACGCAGAAACGCTTCGTAGTCTGCATCTTTCCCAAAGGTCGCCTGTCGCAAATTGCCCCGGTTCAGGACAAAGGAATCGAAATGGGGACATTCTACTTTACAGCGGGTTTTTCTGCAGTTACCCTGTGTCGATGCCACGAACATCCAGAGCGTCTAGAGGTGGGTTTGTTTACCATGTCCTGAATCGGGGCAATGGGCGAAGTGATGTCTTCCATCAGGATGAGGACTTCGCCGCGTTCGTAGGTCTGATGCGGGAGGCCCACGAGAAAGTTTCGATGCGGCTGACCGGGTTTTGTCTTCTGCCAGACCATTTCCATCTGCTGTTGTGGCCGCGCAAGGATGGAGACCTGAGTCGCTGGATGCAATGGCTGATGACCTCACATGTCCGCAGGTACCATCGGCACTACAAAGGAAGTGGCCATGTCTGGCAGGGCCGCTTCAAGGCGGTTCCGGTTCAGCCGGACGAGCACTATCTGACGGTCCTGCGTTATGTCGAACGCACTCCGCTGCGGGCGAACGTTGTCGAGCGAAGTCAGGACTGGGAGTGGTCCAGCCTGAAACCGACAGCTCGGAGCGGTCCCGATGGATTGTTGTGGAACGGACCGATTCAGAAGCCCGCTCAATGGACTCGTCATGTGAACGGTGTGGAAACAGAAGCGGAACTCAAGTCGCTCCGCCACAGCCTTGCTCGGGGCACACCGTTCGGTGACAGTCGCTGGCAGTCCAGAACTTCAGCACAGCTCGGACTTGAATCTTCTCTTCGTCCGCGAGGAAGGCCAAAACGCCATGATAAGTAGAATGTCCCCTTCTGGGAGATCTCTTTTTGGAGCTCTCCTTCGTTTTTCCGCAACATGGGGGATTGAATTAATAGCTTTGTTTCATGTTAATTACAACGAAGAATAAAGGTCCGTATCACGATGTGCCAAACTCGTCGTTTCGAAGACGCTGGCTCAGATCGAATACGGCTACGACCGAGATTCCAATCGCACCTGGCGAAAAGACGGTGTGCTCAGCGGTTACAGTGAACTGTATTAATATGACGGTCTCTACCATCTGACCCATCAGCAGCGTGGGACATTGCATCGCAGTGTGGAACCACGAAAGGCACGGAAGACACGAAAAAGTGGCAACGCCCAAAGAACGCCAGTCATAACAATTGAAACAAAATCGCGATCCACTTCCACGTCTCTTTTCCCGGGGATTCTTTTCGTCAATTTCGTGCCTTTCGTGGTTGAAAAACTCCGTTTTACGTTCTCCACCATTTTGCACGCAACCTATCGCAGGCTGTTCCGACAAAAGCGCGACCGAGCCGGTAATATGATCGGCGTTCCAAATCCTCCTGCGACGGCAACCGGTTCTACGCCCGCATGGAATCAATTTACGGAACGCCAGTGGAATGCGATGACGTTGTCTTAAGGGATCGCGGCCTGCATGGCGTATTTAGACCTGAGCCCGATTTGAGCGGGCATTGCGACGACACCGGAGACGAGCGATTTTACGAGCGTGAAAGAACGGATCGAAGATCGAGCATCGGCTGCGGAAGTTTCGACACCGAATGCTAAGGATATTCGCATCGAGCACAGTGAGAAAGCCGGCTGGCTGGCTCCGATTCTTGAGCCAATCGAATGCAGTGCCGAGACATGGGTGGACTTGGTCAGGAACTTCCGGAAACGATTCTGCAACGAAGCGCGCCTGCCGAAATCGCGTCAGGATTTCCGCATCACTCGCCGCGAATCCCGAGTTCAGTTGGTTACCTCCTGAAGCCCGGAGGTGACGCCTCGCTGGCGTAAGACCCGGTGAAGCTGGTGTTGGTGTCAATCGGGTGGATGGCACTGTGATTTTTATTGAGAATGTACTGGGATCACCGGCAGCATAATGTGCGAGGGATGGGCTGCGTCATGATGAATCCGCTGTTTTGCGACAACGGAGGTGGTTGCGAGTCCCAGATTATCTTCACCGGTATTCAGATTTCTCAGATAATAGGGATAGTAGCTGCTGGAGATCTCGAGCCGGATCCGGTGACCCGCGAGAAATCGATTACCCGTCGGCCGCCAGAATTCAATGATGTATGGATAAACCTGATCGGGCTCAATGGAACTCAAGCGATAAGCGTTGAAGGCTCCTGCATTTTCCGGATCTCGGTGCCGCGCCCGCATCACTCCTTCGGCCAGAAACGAGGATCGGCCATCGGGATTGACGTCGCACAACCTGACCATCCAGTCGGTGTCTTTGGCGCTCGTTGCCGCGAAGATTTCCGCAGTGATTGGACCGATGATTTCAACGTCCTGCTCAAGCACGGGAGTTGTGTAAACCAGGACATCTTCGCGTGTGGCAGATTTTTGAATGTCGCGTGGGCCATCAATATGACCGTTCTGAAAATCGGCGGACGGCGTCGGATTTTCAGGATCGTAGACGTACTGATCTTCCGGCTCATCACCGGGAGGAACTGTGGAAAGTAGGCCATTGCCGGCGGACGAATTTGCTTTCCCCTCACTGTGCAAGTAGTACTTCGTCCACTGAGTTTCCGGAAGCGGCCACTCCGTCGCGGTGCGCCATTCATTCAGTCCCATCACGAACAAGTGAATCGGTGGGTCGTTGAGTACCCCGTTTTCGATTCCTTTCAGATGGTAATCGAACCAGCGGCAGACATAGCCGTTCCAGTCGATGATCGCCTGCGGTCCGAAATCGATGTCGGCGGCAACGCGGTGAGTATTGATGATATGTTCCCATGGCCCGATGACCATGCGTGGCTGCCGGGCCTCCGGCGTGGCTCCGAACTTTTTCACACCGAGATAGTTTGACGGAGTCCCCGAAAAGTTCGCGTCAAACCAGCCCGTGGCAGCGAGCGACGGCACCATAACTCTGCCGTAGTCCTCTGGTGTCTGATACGCGATACTCTTCCAGTATTCGCCTTCCGCGGTGTTTTGCAGAATCCACTTGTGCCACCATTCTGTCGGCAGATGACGACGCGTTTTGTCAAAATCAATGTAAGGCAGGTTACGATAAGCGGCCTCACGATTGACCGCGAATCCACCGTATGGTCCGGGTCCGGCGCTGTAAGGATTTCGGCCGGAGACCATTCCGGCCCAGTCCACCATCCAGCACACAAGAATCCCATTCTGATACGGGCAGTTAAAGAAGTTGTCAGGAGGAGCCACTTCCGGAACGATACACTTCAGCGAAGGTGGTGCCTGAGTCGCGGTCCACCATTGTGTCCAGCCCATGTAAGACAGGCCAAACATTCCGACATTGCCGGTACTCCATGGCTGTGTGGCGGCCCATTCCACCAGATCATGGCCGTCCCGCTTGTGCAGCGGAGAAAACGGATCCCACTCGCCGCCGGACTCAAAGCGGCCGCGAGTATCCGCGTTGATCACGACATATCCGCGGGAAGCGAACAGCTGAGCTCGCGCAGTATTTCCGGTTTTGTTATAGGGCGTCAGATAGACTATCGCCGGGAACTTTTCGTCGCCCGCCGGACGAAAGATATCGACAGTCAGTTCAATACCATCCCGCATCGGGGCTTTCTGATTCAGCTCCGACAGCACCTCATACTGCTGAGGAGAGATGTCACCGGCAGCGGGCGGCTGAGCGATCAGCTGAGCCGTGCTGAACAACGCCGAAACGAAGGCGGATGCGACGAGCGTGATGAACTTCACTGAAAGCCTTTTCATGACATTCTCCGTTGTCTGATAGTGCAGTCCCGTGGTTCTGGAAACAAAGCCGTTTATGCGGCATCGGAATCTGGTTTGATCGCCACGGCTGGCGTGGCTGGTCGGATGTAACGGTCCCACAAGGCTCGCAGAGGCGACGAAAACGCGAACACGCAAAATAGCACTGGAATCGCCATTTCGCGAACCACAAACACCAGCACCATCGTAAACACAATCTGCAGGATCTGAACACGACTGCGGCGACCACGGATCATCTGATTAAATACGTGAGCATAACGAATTCGAGACACCATCAGCACGGCTGCAGCAAGCGTGATCAGCGGCAGAAGAATGGCAAGCATCGGCAGCAGATAGGTCGACAGCAAATTGCTGGGCGCGATCGTGTTGTTCAGTTCGCGAATCCCGATCGGAAACGAGGCGACCACGCCAGCCGCGGCAGGCGAAGGAAGGCCGCTGAAGTGTTCGTGCGAATCTTCTTCATCGGATTCAACGTTGAAGCGCGCCAGTCGCAGGATGGCACAGGCCATGAAGAGCACCGCGATGGCCCAGAGCAGTCGTGAGGGAAATGCGATCGAAGCTTTGGCAAGCAGATTATGTTCAGGGTTCGCCAGCTGCAGCAGGATGAAACCTGGGGCGACACCGAAACTGACAGCATCGCAAAGACTGTCAAGTTGAGCGCCGAAGTCGGATGTCTGGTTTGTCAGACGCGCCGCACTGCCATCGAGCATGTCAAAAAGCATCGCCAGAAAGATCAAGGTCGCGGCGGTGACCAGCAGTTCCGGATCACCGATTTCTTCCGGGCCAATCTTTGCCGCAATCGTGATCGCACCAAACCCGCAGGCGGCGTTACACAGAGTCAGCAGGGTTGGTAAAACCGCGAAGACCTTTTGACGACGAGTCTTCCGTGGTGCTGACGAAACATTGGCAGACATAGAAAAGCCTTCACTCCACATGTAACTCAGGCTGCCGTGAATTCGTGGGAAAGAGTACTCACGGGAAAAATTTCTGAGGGAGCCCATTCGTGCCGCCCGGTAAGCGCCGTGGCCCGCCAAGCCACCAAAACAGCCATGATCGCCGGGTTTTGCCCCATCATTGCTGTCGGTGAATCCTTAGATGATCCTGGAATACTGCGCCACGATCGTCGAACCGGCCTGAACTTTATCACCCAGACGGACACGAATTTCAAGACCTTCCTCGGCCGGCATCACCAGTTCTGTGCGAGAACCCAGTTTAATCATCCCAAACTGCTCACCGCGGGCCAATTCGTCGCCTGGTTTCAGCCAGCAGACAATTCGCCGAGCGATCGCACCGGTGATCTGGCGAACCACCATGCCTCGAAACGGAGCCTGCTGTTCTTCAATCATCACCGCCAGCTGCTCGTTCTCTCTGGCGGATTCCGGACGCAGAGCGTTCAGATACTTGCCCGGCCGGTAACGCAGTCCGATGACTCGCCCGGCGATCGGCGCCCGATTGATGTGGACGTTGAAAATTGAAAGGAAGATTCCGATTTTAATCGCAGGCCCGCCAACGAATTCATCAAACGGCAGATTTTCGATATCGACAATTTTGCCATCCGCCGGTGAAACCACCAGACCAGGCTCCAGCGCGATCGTCCGCCGAGGATTGCGAAAGAACCACGCAATCAGAATCCCAATGACTGCTGCTGTGACGGCCAGCAGAACGGCGATAATTTTTGCAGGACCAGCCGCTTGACTGGCCCACCAGGAAAATCCCAGGGTCGCCACGGTGGCTGTTCCGACCATCACAAACAATTCGGCCAGACCGACGCGTGCGAACGGAAGGCTGTCTCGCCAGGCAAACGGATCGTCTTTGAGATCCCAATGCCAGCCGCCCTGATTGCGATAAAACTTCAGGTCTCGCGAATCAAGCACTTCATACGGACACGGATTAAAATCGCCTTTGCGGCAGGCGGCCATCTTTGCCACGTATCCGCGGCAGAACGTCTTGAGCAATCCTCGACGGACGCCGCCCCAGGCCTGCTCCAGACGAATGATGACTCCTCCGCCCGGCTGGATATCTTTGAGCTGCGAATCCATGGGCATTAAAACGCGTGGCCGCGCTGAGGAAGTCACGCCGGGGTCTTGTTTGAGCTCTTGATTCATAGGGGCAGCAGACAGCCAGTCGACAGCGTTCTGAAATTGAGATGTGGGTTAAGCAGAGACGACCAAATGCACGCGAATTCGCGGGCCTGGCCGTTGACTGCATTCCGTTGGAACTTTGAATGAAAAACGCGGGCGTCCAATCCGTCTGAGGCGAATCCCGGCTCCCTGCCGGAATTGGCATTATCCCAGTGCTAGTGACATTTGCAATTGGCGGCGCTGCCTGCCGCAGAAACAGACGGATTTCCCCTGTTTACGAATCGCATGGTCACGAATCGCATGGTCGCCGAGAGCGATCTCGCAAAATAGCAAGCAGCCAGAAAAACACACGTTCCCGCGTGGCGCGTGCCCTCGCCGGCGCGGTCAGCTGTCGCAGGGGCGGGCAATTTTGTTGTGGCCATCGACGAGCACGATTTTGGGATCATGTCGGCGGCGTTCTTCTTCTGTGTACTGAGCGTAGCTGCAGATAATTACAAGATCGCCGATGTGAACAAGTCGCGCGGCGGCGCCGTTCAGGCAAATGACGCCAGACCCCGGTTTTCCACTGATGGCGTAAGTTGTAAGGCGATTTCCATTGCTGATGTCGTAAACATCCACCTGCTCCCATTCGACGATGTCCGTGGCTTCCATCAAGAGCGGATCAATCGTAACGCTGCCTTCATAGTGCAGACTGGCATCCGTCACTGTGGCTCGATGAATCTTGGACTTCAGCAGATTACGTTTCATGAGTTGAACAAACAGAATAAGTAGGAAGTCCTGCAGTGAGATCAGCCTCGTTTTGCCGCCAAGAGAACGGAGCAGTTTAGCGATAAACAATTGGTCATCGTGCCATCGAATGGCGGCTTCAGAGCGATTTATCCGATTTTGTGGAATTCACCCGGTGAACCGACATTCGCCGCATCTCGGAAGTCAGAAAAATGCAGTTTTACTCCCGTTTCCGGTCAGTGATGAATTCTGGCAGACCTGGCCAGATTGCGGAATGGCATGATTTGGGAATTCCTGGGCAGCTGGTCGCCGAAGTTATAACATTCGAAAAAAGGCATTCAGATCATCGGCTCGGCAGGAGCCTCGCCCTCCCTGGAATCAACTTTCAATTCGCTACCACCAAAATCCGAGACTGCACCCGATTCCAGAGTCATTGGCCGCCGTCCGTTGTAGAACTCAGAATTCTTTGCCAAACTCGTCTTTTAGTTTTAAATCCGCTTTTCTCACGGCGAGCTGTCTTCGCTCACCTCGGTTTGATGGGAGTTGCACTATGAATCGTCTGTTTTTAAGGCTGATCGTTGCGTGCCTGAGCATAGAGTTCAGCGGACTGGCTGTGGCGCAGGAAGCGGCGCCTGCTCCGACGGAGTTCAACTACCCGCTGGCGGTCATCGCGACGGCCGATGGAATTGTCTACGTCGCCGATCGAAATTTGCCCGGCATTTGGAAAATTGAGAACGGCCAGAAATCGCTGTTCTTCCAGGCCTCAAAGAAATTTCGGACGCCGCTGAACGCCGTCCGCTGCCTTGCCATTGACCATCAGGGGAAACTGCTGGCAGGCGATTCTTCGACGCGGGAAGTCTTTCGATTTGACGATGCTGGCCAGCCACAGCCCCTGACGAAAGGCTGGATCGGAATTCCGATGGCCATCGCGGTTGCTCTGGACGGGACGATCTACACTGCCGATCTGGAACTGCATCGCATCTGGAAAATGCCGGCGGAAGGCGCCGAGATGCCAATCGAATTTGCCGTCATCAATTCCCCTCGTGGTTTAACCATTGATGCTGATGGCAATCTTTGGGTTCTTTCGACTTCCAGCAAAGACGGCCAGATTCAGAAGGTCACGCCAGAGGGAAAAATCGAACCACTGATCAAGGATCACCCATTCAATCTGCCACACAACATTGTGCGGCTCGAAGACGGCACGATGTTCGTCACGGACAATTATGAGCACGCGGTTTGGAAGATTGCGGCTGACGGAAAGCCAGAAAAATTCGTCAGCGGTCCGCCGCTTGATCGACCGGTCGGGCTGTGCCGCAATGGGGAAAATCTTCTGATTGCTGATCCACACATCCGCACGATCTTCTCGTTGGCGCCGGACAAAACGCTGACAGTCCTGGCGCGCTCCCCCGCACCGGCGCCTGCTGTGCCTGCTGCCGCGTTAAAAGCGAATCCCTAATTCGACGGGCGATTGATCTCGTATGAGCGTTCACAGAATCCGTCTGGTCGGGCCGTGGGAATGGCGGCCTGTAAATTCGTCCGCCGCGGCACGAGGCCCTGAACGGCAGCCCTGCCGATTGCCGTTCCCTGCACTGGAATCGCCTGCGTCGTCCGCAACGGTTCCTCAGTCTGCTGCAGCGGTGCAGCCCGTGTGGCTATTTCGTCGGTTCCATCGTCCAACGGGGATTGACGATTCGGTAATCGTTCTGTTGGCCGTTGAAGTTGTGAATGGATGCGTGCAGCTTCAATTGAATGGCGTCGATATAGCCTTTCACTCACCGAACATGGTCGAACCACCAAAAGCATCGGCGGTCCTCGAGAGCGACTGGGTTCGGTTCGATGTGACTCACAGCCTGAAGGAATTCAACGAATTGCAGATCCTGGTTGCACCAGACGAAGCATTGACTCCGTCAGCCCGTGTGGTTTCCGTCTGCCTGGAGATGCATGATTGATCAGAAAATTGGTGACCTCGTGGGCCAGCAAAAAAAGTCCGATCGAGGCCAAGTCCCGCAGATAAATTTTCGTTTAACGGCAAGCCCGCCTACGAACTTGTTGTAAAAACTCACACGCCATCAGTGCTCGGTTTTGCAGAGCGACTTGATTACACTGAGGTCAGTGTGCGAAGTTCATGGTCCTTCAAAAGGAGTCGCAAAACCGATGACGGAGAATGCTCCCGTGGAAAATTCCCTTTCCGCTGAAATCAAGCAGCAGCTTCTGGCGATGGTGCAGCGAAGTCAGAAGGTGATGGCTCACGCGTGGATGATCCGCACGTTCATCAAGCATTCGGATGAGGTCGACGATTTTCCGGAGCTCAACGAGATGGCTCGGACAATTTTTGACGTCTTTCGCGCTGTGGAAACGCAGGTCGAAGACCCGGTCACGTATTTTCGAACGGTTCGTAAGAAGTTGTCAAAGCTGCACTCTGCGGCGGAGCAATTTCAGAAGGACGCCTGGCATGCATCGACGCATACGAATTTCCAACAGGCCGTGATTGCTTCAAAATTTCTCTGTGAGCAGCTTGAAGAGCTGGTGACGGAAGCCGAGCGATTACTTCCACGTCCGGTACCGCCAAAAATCACGATGCCAGTCGCACGGCCTGCCGTTACTCCCGCCCAGAACTCAAGCGCCGACCAGCCGTAAGCACACACACACACAAGTAATTGGGCAGAATTCGTTTAACCGTTAGCCGACAGGCGTACGTTGATCAGTCCCCGCGTACGCCTGTCGGCTGACGGTTAAACGCTGAAACTTTTCCATCGGGGCTTAACTCACAATTCGCCGATGCCGAGCGACACGATTCCGATAGACGCCGCCAGTTGTGACGACCGTGACGACGCTCGGACAGACTATGAGACCTGTTCTCCTGTTCAAACTCCAGAATTCTGCAGCTTGTCGGACATCAGTGACTCGCACCACGCGGCATAGCGTCTACCATCTGCCTGTATGTTGAGTTGATGGCATTTGAAATGGTCTGCTGGGGAGTGCTGAAAAGATGGACGTGGATTTTATCCTGGCTCTGGTGTCTCGCTGGATTCACGTGGGAACCGTGATTGTGATGGTTGGCGGGACCTGCTTCATGAAGTTTGTGGCAGGACCAGTTCTTCAGGGACAGGCTCCGGAACTGATGACAGCCATCCGAAGTCGCTGGAAGAAGTTCATTCACGGCGGCATTGCGTTGCTGATTCTTTCCGGCTTCTTCAATTACATTAAAGCCATGCCGCTGCATAAAGGCGACGGACTTTATCACGGGTTGATCGGCACCAAGATCATTCTCGCCTTCGTGGTCTTCTTCTTCGCCTCAGTTCTTGTCGGTCGCTCCGCGGGGACTCAGAAGTTTCGCGACAACTCCGGAAAATGGACGGCCGTTGTGCTGCTGCTGTCGGCCCTGATTGTGGCCATGAGCGGTGTCGCGAAAGTTCGCGATACGCACAAGCTGAAAGCTCTTAACGCAGGGCCGCCAATGGCCGCTGAATTTGCAGCGGAGTGATCAGTGATGGAAGAACGGCAGCCGCCTGTTCCTGAAACCGTGCGAACGGCATTGGTCGGTTATTCCAGCATCACTGTTCTGCCGGTTCAGTGGGGTGATCAGGACGCGTTCGGGCACGTGAACAACGTCGTCTATTTTCGTTGGTTTGAATCGGCGCGGATTGATCTGCTGAATCTGTTCCCGTCGTCGGTAACGATGTCCGGCTCGGGACTGGGGCCAATTCTGGCTTCCATTAAATGCGATTACAGACGGCAGCTTCGGTTTCCGGACACAGTTTACATTGGTTCGCGAATGACGCGAGTTGGTCGGTCCAGTGCCGACATTGGTCACGCGGTGATCAGCCATTCTCAGGATCAGGTCGTGGCCGAAGGAAGTTCGGTCATCGTGATTTTCGACTATACGACTCAACGAGTCACCCGGATTCCGGACGACCTGCGTTCTCTGTTTGAACAATCGATGGCCGGGTGATTTGCTGCGTCCGGCTGATTCCAGATGCATTCAGAAATGCAGTCTCATACTCTGTCAGAGGCTCAAGTTGGGGTTGTCCGTCATTCCCGCCTGCGCAGGAATGACGAGATGCAGGATCGGAGGTTGACGGAGCACTTCCGCGGTCCGGTGTCGTGGGTTGGACCAGGTTTGCCCTCCGGAGTGACCGGAACCGGTCGAGAATCAGTGTCTTCTGCTTGCAGGCCGACTAAAAGGTCGGTGCAATCAGGCAAACAGAGCGGAATCAGGGAAACAGGACCCTGGTTCGAACTTTGTGCAAACACCCGCGAAGCCAGAACGTAGAGCTGCACGGACCGCCCTCCACCCTGAAAAAGGTGGCCGCAGGATCAAAGCCGCAGTCTTCCGCGTGGAAGCCGAACACATATTTTTTTTGGGACTCAGGTTCCTTCGATGATCGAAACTCGAAATCTGACGAAACGCTACGGCAATCTGATTGCTGCCAACGACATCACCCTGAAGCTGGAAGAGGGCGATGTTTTTGGCTTCATCGGGCCAAACGGGTCTGGCAAAACGACCACCATGCGGATGATTGCCACTCTGCTGAACCCGGATCATGGGGAAGCTTACGTCTGCGGCAAATCCATTTACACGGACCAGGAAGAGATTCGTCGGCTGGTGGGTTTCATGCCTGATTTTTTCGGTGTTTACGATGACATGACGGTCATTGAATATCTGGAATTCTTCGCGGCTGCCTACCGTATCAATGGCCCCAGCCGGCGGAAGGTTTGTGAAGAGAAACTGGAACTTGTCGACATGGCGTTCAAACGCGACGCCATGGTAAACGAACTGTCGCGTGGTCAGACGCAACGCATCGGCCTGGCTCGCACGTTGCTGCATGAGCCGCAGGTGCTGCTTTTGGACGAGCCTGCAAGCGGCCTTGATCCACGGGCTCGAATCGAGATACGAAATCTGCTGAAGCGACTTGGCGAAATGAAGAAGACTGTGATCGTTAGCAGTCACATTCTTCCTGAACTGGCGGACGTTTGTACTCGCGTGGGCATGATCGAAAAAGGTCATATGATCATCGATGGAAACGTCGCCGAAGTCATGCGCAAGGCGCGGCAGCGGATCATGCTGAACATTCGCGTCAAGACACGCACTGATGCTGCTGCGAAGCTGTTCGAACAGTTGGATGTGGTCGAAGCAGTGAACATTACGAAGGATCAGATGCTGGAAGTGACCATGAAGCCCACCGTGGAAGACTACAGTTCTCTTCCAACGGCGCTCGTTGAAGCGGGCTTCGCGATTACTCTGTTCCGTGAAGAAGAAGTGAACCTGGAAACCGCATTCCTGCAGCTCACCAAAGGCCTGGTGCAGTAAGGTCCACGCGGCTTGTAAGAAACACAGAGACTCAGTGTTCATGTGAGTAAATGCGGACGACTGAACACCATGGCCGCGGGAAATATGCATTTGTGACTGCGGTGGGTTCTCAGAGCGTTGATCAGTCGCTAAAACAGACGTCCCGCCACTATATCCTTCCACTGGAGTCACTTCATATGTTTTGTGTTCGCGCGCTGTGCGTTTTGGCTGGTTCATTGTTCATTCATGCAGTGACAGGATTTGCTCAGGATGCCCAACCGGCGGCTGGGGCGAGCGAACTTCGGCACTCTGATTTGAGCGTCTATCGCGCGGCCGACGGATCGCTCCTTCCGATTAAAACAGCCGATGACTGGGCCAAACGCCGCAGTCAGATTCTGGAAGGAATGCAGCAGGCCACAGGTGCATTGCCGTCACGCGAAAATCTGCCCGGCTTTGACGTAAAAATTACGGACGACATCCGTCTGCATGGAGTTCGGCGGCTTACCATGACCATCGCGGTGGACGCCGACGATCGGCTTCCGCTGGATATGTATCTGCCGCAGTCGTTAGCCGATTCCGTCGACGTGAAGCAGTTGCTGCAAGCCGACGCTTCGAAAAAAGTCGCAGCCGTGATTGCACTCCATCCTACCGGGCCGGCCGGGAAGCGAATCGTTGCTGGAGAAGGCAAAGCCGGACGCCAATACGGTATCGAAATGGCTCAACGCGGATACGTCGTGATAGCTCCCGACTATCCATCCTTTGGAGATTACGACAAGTACGATTTCGCGAGTGACAAGTTTATCTCCGGGACCATGAAGGGGATCTTCAATCACATGCGTTGCGTGGATTTTTTATCCGCAATGAAGTTTGTCGATTCGAACCACATCGGAGCGATTGGCCATTCACTTGGTGGTCACAATGCCATTTTTCTTGGCGTGTTTGATGAACGCGTGAAGGTCATTGTGTCCAGCTGTGGATGGTGTCCGTTTCATGACTACTATGGTGGCAAGATTGCTGGCTGGACCAGTGACCGTTACATGCCGCTGCTGAAGGAAAAATACAATCTTGATCCTGACAAAGTGCCGTTTGACTTTTATGAACTGATTGCGGCTCTGGCACCGCGCACATTTGTGTCCGTGTCTCCGGTGGAAGATTCCAACTTTGATATCAACGGCGTCAAGAAAGCGATCCCGGTTGCCGGGTCGATTTATGCGATGCTGAAAGCGCGCAGTGAGCTGATCCTGTTGACACCGGATAGCGACCACAATTTTCCCACAGACATGCGTCTGCAGTCTTATGGAGTGATGGATCGAGTTCTGGCGCATACGCCGGCTGCCTTTGAACCGGACTACGCTGCGGAGCTGCCGCGGATTGCCGCTCATGAGCCGGCTGACGCTTTGTCGACGTTTCAGGTGATTGACGGATTTGAGATGCAGCAGATCGCTGCGGAGCCTCTTGTCACAGATCCGGTCGCCATTTCTTTTGACGCAGACGGTCGCCTGTTCGTTGCGGAAATGCGGGACTATTCAGAACAGGACAAAGAGAATCTGGGAGCCATTCGCACGCTGGTCGATACTGACGGCGACGGGAAGTTTGATCAGAGCACCATTTTTGCAGAAGGTTTGAGCTGGCCGACGGCCATTCTCTGTGCGAACGATGGTGTCTTCGTTGGTGCGGCGCCGCATTTGTATTTTCTGAAGGATACTGACGGCGACCTGAAGGCCGACGTGACGGAAATGGTCTTCACGGGTTTTGGACGTCAGAATGTTCAGGGACTGATTAACAGTTTCCACTGGGGTCCGGACAATCGGATTTATGGTTCGGCCAGTACGGTCGGCGGGACAATTACCAGTCCAAAGTATCCGGATCGCAAGCCGCTGGAATGCCGCGGTCGAGACTTTTCGTTTGACCCCAAAACTCTGGAACTGCGAGCGGAAACCGGCGGGGGTCAGCACGGGATGTCATTTGATGACTGGGGTCATCGCTTTGTCAGTGCCAACAGCGACCATGCTCAGGCGATCATTTATCGGGATGAATACCTTTCGCGTTCTCCTCTGCCATCCGCCGCACCGGCTCGTGTCAGCATTGCGGTCGATGGTGGCCAGGCACCCGTGTTTCGCATCAGCCAGGTGGAACCGTGGCGAATTGTAAGAACACGACTGCGGGCTTCGGGGTTGTCGAAGGGAATTGTGGAAGGCGGCGGAAAGCCGGCCGGTTACTTCACCGGGGCCACGGGGATCACTATTTATCGTGGTGATGCGTGGCCTGCGGAAACCAAGGGCATGGCCATCATTGGTGATGTCGGCAGCAACATTATTCATCGCAAGAAAGTGACGGCTGAAGGAGTGATCTGGAAGGCCGAGCGGGTTGATCCGGGCCGCGAGCTGGTGGCGTCCACCGACGTGTGGTTCAGGCCAGTTCAGTACACCAATGCACCGGACGGCTGTCTGCAGGTGCTGGATATGTACCGGGAAACGATTGAACATCCCGCCAGTCTGCCGCCAGAAATCAAAAAGCATCTTGACCTGACCAGCGGCCGCGACCGCGGTCGGCTGTATCACATTGTGCCAAACGGCTGGAAGCCACGCCCGGTTCCGCAACTCAGTCACGCGTCGATCGAGGAACTGGTGGCTCTGCTGGAGCATCCGAATTCCTGGCATCGTGAAACGGCGTCTCGACTGATCTACGAAAGGCAGGATCAATCCGCGGTAGCCGGACTCCGAGAGCTGCTGACGGAATCAAAATCGTCGGTGGCTCATTTTCACGCCATCGGCTCGCTGGAAGGACTGCAGGCCCTGACGGCTGCCGACATCATCGTGGCCCTCGGCGATCCTGAAGCAGGCGTCCGTGAACGAGCCATCCTGGCGTCCGAAAAGCTGACAACATCAGAGGAACTGCTGGCAAAGCTGGTTTCGATGACCGACGACGAAAATGCTCGCGTGCGAATGCAGCTTGCGTTCTCGCTGGGTGAGTTTCCCGCGTCACCAAAGCGGCTGGCGGCACTTCAGTCGATTCTGACGGGCTCCGCTCAGGACCGCTGGATTCGGACGGCCGTATTTTCGTCGCTCGGAACCGAAGCCGAAGTCGCGTTTGAGGCACTTGCGGCCAACTCGTCGATGACTCCAGCCGCTGCAGCCATCGCACTTCCGGAGTTGGCCGACCTTGTCGCTCGCAGAACTTCAACAGAAGAAGGCTGGCAGAAAGTCGCGGCCGTGGTGGCTATGCGTTCTGCCGATCCGGCTCTGCAGGTAAAAATTCTGCAGGCGGTTTACATCGCCAGCAAACCAGCTCAGCAGAGTCCGGCGTTCAAGGACCTGACGACTCAGTTGCTAAGTAACTCCAGAACGAAGGCCGCGAACGGCGAACTTGAAGAATCTCAACGCGCGTCAGCGGTCAGCGCTTTGGGCCTGTCATCCTACGCCAGTGACGGTGAACTGCTGTTGTCGCTCATGGACAGCACTCAACCGCCGGCGGTGCAGAATGCGGCGCTGGCGACGCTGATTCAATTTGGTGATGAAGACATCGCGAAGCAATTGCTGGAACGCTGGCCAGGCATGTCACCAAAGCTGGCCGAAGGTGTGCGAGATGGTTTGATTAGTCGAACATCGTGGAGCATCCTGCTGCTGGATTCGATCGCGTCCGGCAGCCTGCCACAGACAACGCTTACCCAGTCCGATCTGCAGCGTCTGACAGATCTTCCGGATGAAGGCGTGAGATCTCGATCCATTCGACTGCTGGAATCGATGGCCGGCTCTTCCCGCGATGAGATCATTCGTGCCTATCAGGTGGCTTTAACACTGAAGGGCGATCGTGAACGAGGAGCTGCTCTGTTCAAGCAGAATTGTTCCAACTGTCACCAGATCGGAACCGTCGGAAATCAGGTGGGACCGAATCTGGCCACGATGAAAAATCGAGGGCCCGAAGCGATTTTGACAAACGTGCTGGATCCGAACCGCGAAGTGAATCCCGCCTGGCGAGATTATGTCGCCGTGACGATCGAAGGCACGACTCACAATGGAGTGCTTATCGCGGAATCAGCAGGCAGCCTGACTCTGCGAAGAGCAGAGGCCAAAGAAACCAGCCTGTTGCGATCTGACCTGGAGGCTTTGCGTGACACCGGACGTTCGCTGATGCCTGAAGGTCTGGAAAAGAACCTGGACACTCAGGCAATGGCCGATCTGATTACGTGGATGATGCTGCTGGAGTAGTCCGCAGTTCAGCGATTAGTTTCTGCGAGCACGCCAGTTTTCCGGATCCTTCACTGCGGTTTGCTCGACAGCGGCTGGAGCGGTCGTCTGCGGAGACGGTCCGTGCCATTGTCGAGGCTGACCAGTTGGTTCGTCCGTCGGTGCGGTTTCGTTCTGTTGAGATTCAGCGTACGAAGCCGTTCTGAACGGTGACGCGTCTCCGCTTCCCGGCCGAGCAGGCTGTGAAGGCTCTACCGGAGCAGCATTGGCAGAGCCAGCGGGGCGAAACGAACCCATTTTTGTTGAGCCCGCAGTTGCCGGCCGAATATGCTGTCGGCCACTGGAAACCACTGGCAGTTCGGTGCCGGTGAACTCACTGGAAGACTCATCCGCTGGCCCAGATGATTCGACCGATGCTGCCGCAGCGACACCCGGACGGCGGAGATTTCTTTTCGCCATCGGCGGCGTACCGCGACCGGAATAATTTTGCTGAGCCACCATCTGAGTGCTTGGAGCTTCGGGCTCGGCAGGATTCAGCTTTGCCAGCATGGCTCTGGACTTAAGCGCGGTCTGCTGATCCGGATGAAGCTGCAGCGCGTTCCGGAACCATTCGCTGGCATCCGCATCACGGCCCTGTTCGTGCAGGATGTAGCCGATGTTGTAGTGAGCCGCTGGCTCACCCACGGAATAGGCCAGATGAGACAGAGCCTGATCGTAATTGCCTGACTGAGCGAAGGCGATTCCCAGTTCGTAGCGGCAGTTCTGATCATCAGGGTTGATCTGACAGGCCTCCTCAAAGGCTCCGATCGCTTCGTCCCAGTTTTCCTGCTGGACATACATCCGGCCGATGGCAAGACGCACTTCCGCATTCTCCGGCCAGTCCTTTGCCAGTTGGGCAAGAATATCCTGAGACTGCTGGGAACGTCCGGTCAGCATTTCGATTCTTGCCATTCCCAGATGTGCTTCAATGTTGCTGGGATAGGCGATCTGCAACTCGCGGTACATCTTGCGAGCTTCGGCGTATTCGCCAATATCTTCCTGGTACCGAGCCCAGGCGAGCAGTGTTTTTTCCGGATGTTTCTTCAGAGTCTTCTGGGCCGCCTGAAACTCAGGGCTCAGTTCACTGTCCTTGCCGCGGCCGAATTTTTCTTTCAGGCTCGCCATGGGAGAAGCCTGTGTTTCCTTCTTGTCCGCCTCTGGACGAAAGCCGGCCATAGGATTGGCCCAAAAGGATGGCTTATCAGATGAAGCGCAGCCGGTTGATACGCCGAGAGCGGCGGCCAGCAAAGCATTCAGGTACTTGCTTTTCATTTCGCACCTCCATGTGCGCAAGCTCACGGGCTTGTCGAGAACTGATTCAGCCTTCGCTTCAGCAGCATCATGCTACCAGCGTTTTAATTAAACACAGACAGATTCGATTAAAAACAGACAAGGGTGCAGATCACGCGGATGCAGCTCATGGGAACTAGTCGGACAAGCACAGTGCAAGCGTTCAGCAGAATCTGCGCAACCTGAGAATTCCGTTTATGATGATTGTTCCGACAACGAGTTCTTCGGCAATTTCCATCGCCGTTCTACGCAATAACCCGACCATCGTTACGGCCCAGCCGCCCCGCCGGATACCGCGGCGGCTCCAGAAGCGGAGCCAAGCCGTGGCGTTGGGGTGGTCGAGTTGTACAGAGTATTAATCTCCTGGACTTCAGCCGCTGGACGTCCGAATTGCTGGCAATCGCGAATGGAAACCTGCACTTCACATCCGCCCGGTGATAGGCGTGCCATCGCCGCGTTGACAGAATCGGTCCGAATGCCGTCCAGCACAGGATCATGAGTCGACTGAATGTAGACCGCTCGTCGTTCGGACGGCACGACATGCAGAATGTATTCCAGATGCAGTTCACCGGAACGAGTCAGCTGTTCCGTGCTGCTGTCAAAGTGTCGGTCGTAGATCGTTGTTTCTTCCTGCCAGCCGAGCGCCGTCTGAGTGTCCATGAAGATCCCGACGGATTCACGGTCCTGACAGGAATAGGGCAGCGGCCAGTAATGCTCCGAATAATAGGTGTGCGAGAATTGCTGCCGCGGCTGCGTTGAGCGAGGACGAGCCGGCCAGATCTTCCCTTTTTTGTGGGTCTGACGGACGCCCGGCGGCAGCGCGGCCTTTTCAGCCCACCATCCGTCCGAGCCCTGCTCATGGCAGCTTGTTGGATCTTTGTGCCTAAACCACTGAGGGCCTGTGGAACATCCCTGAAGGGCGCCAGCGATCAGTATCGCGAACGGTAAAGCAAGCTTCTTCATGGCAACATCCACTCAGCGACGGAAGCATTTCGTTAACCGCTGACCTCCGAGTCAGCCACCAGTCCATTTCGGCACTGTCCACCGACGCCAATAGAAGGCGCAAGAAAGAAGAATGGTTGATCTTTTTCTTCGACGTTTTGGAGGCTCCCGACGAAGCGAAACAGGGATTGGACGCGAGATCGTGCTGGCTGTCTCCAGAGAATGCGAAAACTCCTTTGCAGTCCGCCTATTTTCGCAATGAAGCCACACAACAAGTCGACGTGTGTTGAAGTTGAATTGCCCTGGGGCTATTTTCACAGTCCACGTTTGTTTCAGGTGATCTCGAAAATGGCGGGGCCTGAATTCAAAAGAAGGAATGGAACAGGATTTTTGGCAGGAACCGCGATAACCTCAGGAGAATGTGGTCTGTCGTAATAGAATAGAAATGTGATCCCGGCGGTCGCTGAAGTCAGAGCATTCCGGGAAAATGCTGGCAACGGCCAGACTGCTGCTTCAGACGTTCAAAACCCAGGTTTGGTCGCAAAATGATTTTTCTGCTCGACAACTACGACTCTTTCACATTCAACCTGGTCCAGCGCATCGGTGAGATTGATCCGAAGGCTGAGATTCGAGTTGAACGAAACGATCAGATTACGCTGGAGCAGATTGAAGACCTGCGGCCCGAACGAATTATCATCTCGCCGGGTCCGTGCACGCCCTCCGAAGCTGGTTTGTCACGCGAACTGATCGCTCACTTCGGTCCGCGCATTCCTGTGCTGGGCGTTTGTCTGGGACATCAGTGTCTGGCAGAGGTTTATGGCGCCAAGGTTGTGCGGGCCAATCGGCTGATGCATGGCAAGACGTCGATGATCTCGCATTCCGGGCAGGGAGTTTTTGCAGGGCTGCCTGATCCATTTCAGGCGACTCGTTATCACAGTTTGATTGTTCCGAAAGAAACCGTTCCTGACTGTCTGCAAATCACTGCCTGGGTAGAAGATCCAGGTCAGTCGTTTGAAGTGATGGGGCTTCAGCATCGCGAATATCCGGTGCATGGCGTGCAGTTTCATCCGGAAAGCTTTCTGACTGAGAACGGCTACGGGCTGCTGCGGAATTTTCTGGCTATCTGATTCACACCACCATCCGATTCACATCGCAGTCTTCACGGTGTGTTTCATCTTCATGAATTCTCCCATGAACTTTTCACTGCGATCTTCTGATGAGTGCGGTGCCGCTTCCTGAAAATCCGGCTGAACTGGCTCAGTTCGGCCGGCTGGAGCTGATTGCTCGACAGCTGGTGGAAGGTCTGATGATGGGACGGCACCGCAGTCCGTTTAAAGGATCCAGTGTCGAATTTGTGGAGCATCGGGATTACTATCCGGGCGATGAAATTCGGCATATCGACTGGCGGGCCTACGGAAAAACCGGACGCTACTACGTCAAGGAATTTGAAGACGAAACAAATTTGCGGTCTCAGGTGCTGATTGATGTCAGCGGCAGTATGTCGTACGCCGGTAAGACCGTCAGCAAGTTTCAGTACGCTCGTATGCTTGGGGCATCGCTTGCCTGGCTGCTGCTGGGGCAGCGAGATTCCGTGGGGATGATGACTTTTGATTCGGCAATTCGTGATCAGCTGAAGCCGTCCAGTAATCGTGACACCTTTCGTCGCATGCAGGAAATTCTTGAGGCCACGGTGCCGGGGGCCGACACAAGCATTGCTTCAATTCTTGAGTCCGCGTTACCGTCCATTCCGCGCCGCAGTCTGGTGATTCTGATCAGCGATTGCTTCGATGATCTGGAGCTGCTTTTGAAGGCTCTGCAGCGATGTCGCCACGCAAAGCATGAGCTGATTATTTTTCGGATTGCCGCGCCGGAGGAAGAAGAATTTCCGTTTGAGCGTCCGACGCAGTTTCATAATCTTGAAGACTTGAACCAACGTCTTCTGGTCGATCCGGTGCGTTTGCGAAAAGAATATCTGCGTCAGTATCGGGAGTTCACTCAGACACTGGCTCGCGAATGCGGAGCCATGGGCATCGACTGCCGCCGCATCCTCACCAGCGACCCGCTTCAGAAAACGCTTGGTGCCTGGCTGGCCGAACGTATGGCTTCCCAGAAGACTCGCCGCTAGCCGGCAGCGAGTTCTGGGTGACGGTTCGGTCGAAAAGAATGACATTTATTACAACCCGACGCGTTAGCGAGGGATTTTTTTGCACGAAGCCGAACAGCCAAAACTCAATCCCTCACTGACGTTT
>JBDNHX010000036.1:0-9872 GCA_041688565.1 Planctomycetaceae bacterium | reverse complement strand
CAATACGTGGCTTCGGGATTCATCACTCGGAGAGTGATGGCTACTATAATCGCAAAACGCGGCCCCGGGCTTCATCACTCGGAGAGTGATGGCTACTATAATCGCAAAACGCGGCCCCGGGCTTCATCACTCGGAGAGTGATGGATACTATAATCGCAAAATGCGGCTTCGGGCTTCATCACTCGGAGAGTGATGGATACTATAATCGCAAAATGCGGCTCCGCGCATTCATTACTCGGAGAGTGATGGATACTATAATCGCAAATCGACTGCCGTTGGGTTTCCGTCGGGCGGATAGCGATGAAACCGAGCAGCACCGGGATGACGATTCACGCGGAGCATGTGCGGCGGAGCCAAGGGAGGCAGGAAGGTAGCGGAGCGCACAACGACAATCGTACGGTGTGACCAGCGAGCGAACTCGAATGGGGCAATTGAGTTGCCGGGAATTTGCGGCAAACAGATGCATCGCAGCGCTTGAATGTGAAGGCGGCGGCCTTGACAATGCGGTCGGCGGAGTCAGTCGCAAAAATCGCGGCTCGTCTCGCACTATTCAATCATCGCTGGTCTGGATGCGCACGGAGTCGTTCTGCGGCTTTTGCAAACTGTGGCCTGAAGTCGGAGCTATTCAATGTGTTTGTCGGTCCTTCATCTCACGACCCGAGTGACAACGGTGTTGCTGCCGTTCGTGAGGCATTCGGTTTTGGCGGTTCTGTTCGGCGGACTGAGTCTGCCCTGTCTCGCCGACGATTCCAAAGAAGTGAATACCCTGGCTCAGTTTTATGGCTTCAGCGGAATTGAACTGTTTAAAGTTGACCGGCGGGTGTTTAACCTGCAGACCGGCGACTTCACTGGGGATGGTCTGACGGACGTGCTGTTCGTGGACAATCAGGGCAGTTGCCTGCGGCTGATGGCACAACGTACCGTGGCCGAACAAAAAACGGTCAAAGAAACCGGCAAGACGAACGACCTCGCTTCTGACTGGCGGTTCGATGAGCGGGCCATACCTGTCGACAAGACGCTGGCCGGAATTGCGTCCGGGGACTTTGATGGAGACGGGCGGCTGGATGTTGCCTGCATCGGAACACCCGATCAGCTTTCCGTTCGTTATCAACCCGCGGCCGGTGAAAAGGAATGGACCAAACGCTGGACTACGCGCCTGCCCGGACTGGAACCTGTCGCATGGATGCTTGCGGCCGGCGATCTGAATTCAGACAAACGTGACGACATCGTTGTTTTGGGAAAAGATGTGACCTACATCATCTATCATAACGATAAGGGAGAAATGGAGACTCCTCAGCCGCTGATCAACACTTCGCAGCAGTTGTCGATGATCCAGATGGCCGATCTTAACGGTGACGGAAGAAACGATCTGTGCTACATGGCCAATGATGGCAAGACACGCGGCCTTTGTGCTCGACTGCAGACGAACGACGGTCGCCTTGGGCCCGAGGTTTGTTTCGGACTTCAGCAGCCTCGTTCGGTGACTCTGGCCAATGTTGACCAGAAGCCCGGGCATGAGGTCATCACTGTCGAATCGCGAAATGGGCGAGTCCTTGTTTCGAAGCTGGAATCCGGCGCGACCGGTGCCGGAGTCCTGCCGACACGATTGCTGCAGTATGGAATCGGCACTGCCGGAGCCAGTCGTGATCGCGCGGTTGTGACGGGCGACGTTGACGGCGACAAACTGACGGACGTGGTGATCTCCGATCCCGAGCAGGCGCAAATGCTGCTGTATCGGCAGAATGGAATCGACGGACTCGGTATGGCCGAAGTGTTCCCCGGACTGCTGGGAGTCACCGATCTGGCGATAGCGGACCTCGACAGCGATTCGCGTCTGGACATTGCGGTGATCAGTACAAAAGAAGGCGTAATTGCCCTAAGCCACTTTGAAGACGGCCGGATCACTTTTCCAGAAAACATTCTTAAAAAGCCGGATGGTTCGGAGTTTGTGGCTCTTTCGATCATCGAGGCCAACGGTAAACCCCAGATCATTGTGGCCATAACGCAGGGAACGGGGAACTCGATGAAACTGGAATTCCAGCGACTGCTGCGGACAGACACCGGAGAATGGAAACGCGCGGACAGCGACAAAACAATTGAACTTACCGGTGCTGTCGGCGGCCGTGGCCTGAAGCTTGTCAAAATGGATGTGAACAAGGACGGACGAATGGATCTGCTGTCGATTCCCAATGGAACGGCAAAGGCTGGAATTCAGGTTCTGCTGCAACAGGAAAACGGGGCGCTCGAACTGGCGAAGCAGACCAGTCAACTGGATCTTGGCGTGACTGCCGCCGGCCGAACATTTGTCACGAACGAGCGACTTCTGGTGGCTCGCGATTCGTTTGCGCGAGCGATGTCGTTCGGCGAGACCGGCTGGAAGGTGGAAGACCAGTTCAACGCCGGCGAAACATCCGCCAGTCTTGAAGGCGTCGCGTCACTGAATCTCGATGAAGAGGCGGGCGACGAAATCGTGCTTGTCGACACCGGGATTCGCAAGCTGCGAGTCCTTCAGAAACACGGCGGCGTGTATCGACCCTGGAAAGAAGTCGAACTGGGCTCATTGCAGTTTTCCTCCACGATCGTTGCCGATCTGAACGGAGACAGTCGCGATGATCTTCTTCTTGTGGGGGCTCAGCATTTTTCGGTGCTCTACAACGGCCGCTCGGATTCGGAATTGAAGGAAGTGGCATCGTTTGAGTCCGATCGCAAAGATTCATACCCAGTGGATGCCATTGCCGGCGACATTAACGCAGATGGTCAGGTGGATCTGACGGTCATCGACACCAGCATTAATGGGCTTGAGATCCTGAATCTTCATCCGGAAGACGGATTGAAGGAAGCGACTCATTTCCGCGTGTTCGAAGAAAAGCGACTGGTGTCCTCCGATACCGACCGCGGTACAGAACCACGCGAAGGCACCGTTGCGGATGTCACATCGGACTCCCGCCTGGACCTGATCATTCTGTGTCACGATCGTCTGATCGTGTATCCCCAGGATTCCGGCGAACCTGCCGCCGAAACGAATGAACCCGCGGTTCCGACAGTTTCAAAGTAGTCTGGGGCTGCCCAACCCCGTTAGGCGAGCGGCAGATAAAAAACAACCAGCCAAACAACCGGACGCTAGTGCGTGGCGGCTAATTTCATCAGCCGCAGGGCACTAGCACACGGTGTTGCGGGTCAGCAGAAATCTGCCGCTCGCCTTACGAAAACCCGTCGTCTTCACTCAACCAACCGTCTGGGCTAACCCTTTTTTCCACAGCGAGTCTACCGATGCAACTGGGTTTCGTGAGTGCCATTCTTCCGGACCTGTCATTTTCGAAGGTGTTTGAAACAGCCGGGCGACTTGGCTTTGACTGTGTGGAAGTTTGCTGCTGGCCGACGGGAAAAGCGGAACGTCGGTATGCCGGCGTGACGCACATTGATGTTGCGAATCTCACCGAACATCTTGTGAGTGATATTCGCAGAAGCGTCGACGAAACCGGCGTTCAGATCAGTGGGCTTGGATATTATCCCAATCCACTAAGCCCGGTGGCTGCCGAAGCGGAGACCGCGGTGGCTCACATTCACGTTGTGATTGAAGCGGCGTATCGTTTGGGAATTGAGCGAGTCAACAGTTTTGTCGGCCGCGACTGGACGATCTCTGTTGATGACAACTGGCCTCGTTTTCTGAGCACCTGGAAGCCCCTCATTAAGCTGGCTGAAGATCGTGGCGTCCGTGTCGGCATTGAAAATTGTCCAATGCTGTTTTCCGCCGACGAATGGCCGGGCGGCAAGAATCTGGCGACGACCCCGGAAATCTGGACGCGAATGTTCAGTGATATTCCGTCCGACAACTTCGGATTGAATTACGATCCATCGCACATGATCTGGCAGCATATGGACTATCTGGCGCCAATGCGGAACTTTGCCGGTAAGCTGTTCCATATTCATGCCAAAGATGTTCGACTGGACCAGGAACGGCTCAATCAGGTGGGCATCATGGCTCACCCCAGCAAATACCACACGCCTAAACTTCCCGGCATGGGCGACGTCAACTGGGGCCGCTTTTTCTCGGTACTTACCGACTGCGGCTACCGCGGTCCGGTATGCGTGGAAGTCGAGGACCGTGCGTTTGAAGGTTCGCTGGATGAGCGAGTGGCCTCATTGGTGCAAAGCCAGACGTACCTGCGCAACTTCCTGCCTAAGCGAGCGTGATTTTGACCGCCGGGCAGCTTCTCGGCCGGGCAGCTTCTCGGCAGTGTTGCGGTGAGTGAGTCAGATTATCTCCAGCGGAGAAACTCGCACGTCGACGCCGTCCGAGTACGCAACGTGGTCGACTGCGACCGATTCCAAAGCACAGCCCATTGCGGCTGTCAGGGACTGCGTCACGGAGAATGAATTTACGACGCGAATCCGATACGGATCATGATGCACCTCACCAGTCATGAAGCGTCCGCTGCTGTGCTGCGCGAACAGAATGTACCGCTCCAAAAGAAAGTGGTCGAGTGTTTCCGGAGCGGCCGTGGTCGCAGAAGATGCGAGGCTGACGTCCACTGAAACTTCGTAATCGGCCGCCGGTGAATCGATGCGGTGACCTGCGTAGTTGACACGCATCTGATCGGCAGAATCGGTACTGGAGTTCAGCGACAGGTGAGCCATCTTGTAGGGCAGATGCCAGAACCCTCGTGCCACTGAAACGGCCAACTGGTTGTTGGCGTCGAGACTGAAAAACCAGACGCCGCGGACGCCCCGTTGATCAACAACATACGTGCGAATATTGGTCTCAAGAAACCATGAAACTCCGGGTACCGCGCAAAACCACCACGGCCGGACTCGCTCCATGGAAAATGGCACCAGCCCCAGCCACGCGCTACCGTCAAACTGTTCGATTGTCAGGCCAGCGGGAACAAGTGGCTGAAGTTTTTCCGCCGCGATTCGCCAGTGCAGAAAAGTCAGCTTCTTCCAGCTCTGATAGCCGGCTGTGCGTGGGTCAGAATTTACAGGCTTTGCCATATTCATGGTCCGCGATTCGTGAGTTGACTTTTCATCAGCCAGCGTCTGTTGAAACATGGGATCCAGCAGCAGGAACGCCACAGTGGATGTCCGTCCCATGGTCGCCTGATGTAACAGAAAAACAGAAAAACAGCAGCGACAGCCGCCCGGAACTTTCGCGGACTGCAGAATGCAAGGCCGTTTAATGCCAGGCAAAAACCGTCGGAAAGAACGGAGCGGCGCAGACGATCATGATTCCGCTGCCATGCAGTTGATTTCTCAACGTACGCCTACGGCTGACGGTTAAACGAATTTCGGCAGGCGGCTGACAAACAACGAGCTCACAAAACTACGCGTTCGCAGAACCGGGCGGTTGCAAAACATCGGCGCGTAAAAAAAGCCGGAGCGAACTCCGGCCTTGACCACTGCTTTGGTTTTCGTGTGACAGCGAAGCTCGATCAATTCACCGGGATTGCGATGTCGACGATTTCGGTTTTGGTCTTACTGCTGAAGTCACACAGTTCTTCACGAACGATGTTCATGGACTTTGGTGCTTCAATCCCGATGCGAACGGAGTTGGGTCCAATGCGGACGATTGTAATGGCAATCTCATCACCAATCAGAATTCGCTCACTGGTCTTTCTGGACAGTACCAACATGTTTCTCTCCTTGATTTTCGTTCTGGGTCTTCCTTGATCCGATACGGGTTGATCACGCACATGATTCAACCACCCGTTGTTGCCACTCGCAAACCCCTACCGGCAGAATCCGCCTGACATCAGTTTGATGGCGACGTCAGAACGATAACACTCCGCAAAGTCGCTGCCAACATCAAAACCCATAAAATCCACACTGCCTAAAAACCAGGCACCGGTCAGCTGATGGGGGCCTGCTTAAAAATAAGGCACAGGCTGTTTCCCTGATTCTGGCTCTTTGCCTGTCATGATGGCAGTGAGCTGCTCGGTTGCTTGAGTTTTGCGGGGTTTGCCGTTGAAATCCGAAGATCAGTCGACCCGCATGTATCGGGACACTTTGTTGGATGCTCAGGGGCTCAACAAAGACTGCTCAAAGCGCCTGAAAAGAGTGCAGAGAATCTCAAAGGGGAAACACGTGGTTCGGATCGGAATCATTGGCGTCGGCTTCATGGGCTACACCCACTTTGAGGGAGCTCGCGATCTGTCGAATGCAAAAGTCACTGCCATTGCGACTCGGGATCAGAAGAAGCTGGCCGGGGACTGGACTTCAATTCAGGGCAACTTCGGGCCTCCGGGCGGACATGTGGATGTGTCGGAACTGAAGTGCTACTCTGACTATCGGGAACTGCTGGCCGATCCGGACATTGATCTGGTCGATGTCTGCCTGCCGACGGACAAGCACTTTGATGTCGTGATGGCATCTCTGAAGGCTGGCAAGCCGACGCTGGTCGAAAAACCAATCTCCGTGGATCTGCCTCAAGCCGAGCAAATGGTGAAGGCCGCTGCCGCCGCTGGAGTTCCGCTGCTCGTTGCTCACGTGCTTCCATTTTTCCCGGAGTTTCGTTTTGCAGCGGAAGCCATCAGCGACGGTCGATTTGGAAAGCTGAACGCGGCCCACTTTAAGCGAGTCATCTGCAAGCCAGACTGGTCCAGCGATATGTCCGACTTTCGCAAGCTGGGCGGCTGGGGTATCGATCTCCATATTCATGACAACCACTTTATTGCTCACGCCTGCGGTCGGCCGGACGGAGTTTTTTCCCGGGGCATGATGCAGGACGGTTTCGTGAATCACGTCCACACGTCTTACCTCTATAAGGATGGCCCGGCCGTCAGTTGTGTGAGCGGCGGAATTGCCGCGAAGGGCCTGGCGTTCTCACACGGCTATGAGCTCTACTTTGAGAACGCGACCGTCCTGTTTGATGCAGGCACTTTGGCTGGAGAATGGATCGTCAGTCGCCCGCTAAGTGTCATCACCAACGACGGCAAGATGACTCACCCGGAACTCGGCGGCACCGGCAAGTGGTGCGGAGCTTTTACAGACGAACTTCAGGTGGCCGTGGATGCTGTGTCCAAAAAGCTGTCGCCTGGTCCGCTGTCAGGTGAGACGGCGCTGGCCGCGCTGCAATTGTGCTGGGCTGAAGCCGCCAGCATCGAATCCGGAGCCATCGTGCCGCTGTAATACCGCGAACGGCGACCAACGCCGTTAAGGAGTTTCGTAGCCGGAGTCGTGAGACTTCGGAATCAAGCGAGGGTTTGTAGCCGGAGTCGTGAGACTTCGGAATCGTTTCCTGGCGAATGCCCGAATTCTCACGAATCCGGCTACTTCTCACCAATCCGGCTGCGAATGGCGTTGACGTTTCTTTGTTGGGTTCCAATGAACAACAGTGGTCTCATGGATACTGCACTGAAGCGTCGATTTCGCACCGCGGTGCTCAACTGGTACGACGGGCATGGGCGAACGCTTCCCTGGCGCGAATCGGCGGATCCGTATCGCATCTGGCTTAGTGAAATCATGCTGCAGCAGACGACGGTTGCCGCCGTTGTGCCGTACTTTGAAAGATTCACAGCTCGGTTTCCGGACGTTGAATCGCTTGCTGCCGCGCCGGTTGACGATGTGCTGAAGCTTTGGGAAGGTCTGGGCTATTACAGTCGAGCTCGCAATCTTCACAAAGCCGCGCAGTGTGTGATGCAGCTGTATGATGGGAAGTTTCCGGACGACGCGGTGGCGCTTCAGACTCTGCCTGGTGTCGGACGCTACACGGCCGGCGCGATTGCTTCTTTTGCATTCGATCAGCCGGCTGCGATTGTCGAAGCCAATACGGAGCGACTTTATGCGCGGCTGGTCGCGTTACAGGACGATGTGCGATCAACGGCAAGTCAGAAGTTGCTTTGGCAATTTGCGGAAAGCGTTGTTCCTGAAAAACGGCCGGGCGACTTCAACCAGGCTTTGATGGACATTGGCTCCAAAATCTGTCGACCTCAGGAACCCGATTGCCCGCAATGCCCGCTGATAAAAATGTGTCGCGCCTTCGAACTGGGGATTCAAACGGAAGTGCCCGTGCGGAAAGCTCGCACGGCCATCACGGAAGTCAGCGAGCTGGGAGTGATTTTGTTTCGTCGCGGAAAGTTTCTTTTACGGCGGCGTTCCGCTTCCGAACGCTGGGCCGGGATGTGGGACTTTGTGCGATTTGAAATTGATCATACCGAGGTCGCCGCTCTTCCTTATACACCGCCGTTGCGCGCGGCCAGCCGGAAGATCAGGAATACGCCTTCAAAAGAAATCAGGGCTGTCGAGAAAAAGTTGCTCCGGCCCGGATCGCTTTTTTCGGCAGCCGGCGATCAATTATCAGAGTCTCTGCAGGATCGCATTCGAGACCAGTCGGGCATTCACGCCGGGCCGGTCCTTGGGTCCATGGAATTCAATTATTCGGTCACTCGTTACAAGGTGCGACTTTTGTGCTTTCTTTGCGAAGCCCCGGCAATGAAGAGTGCGAAGGGCAGTGAACAGCAATGGTTTTCTATTCCTGAGCTGGCCGATCTGCCGCTTTCCGCCACCGGACGAAGAATTGCAGACTGGCTGCCCGCGCAAACGCTCCCCTGACCGGCAATCACCTGGATGTTGTGTTCGAACGAACATTGGTCCACAGGACACGGCAGAAAGTGCCGCTCAGCTTCTCCGATAGTGCCGGATTTTCCGGGGAATTACTGAGCAGAGCCCATCAACGTAGACTCGACTTTGGATCTCTGTTAACTTTCGACTTCCCGGCGTCGAAGCCTTTGAATGGCGTGACCAAAGGTGAATGCTGAAAAGCAACGCCGGGACCCGACGCCTGGTACTTTTTTATCGTTCTCATCGGCATGGAGGCCGCAATGGGATTGAAGCGAACTAATCAGCAGCCCGCTGCAAACATGACGGTCCCCGTAACGGATGCATCACGCACACAAATCCGCTGGCTTATCCGGCGCGATATGGATGAAGTGCTTGGCATTGAACGAGGGAGCTTTCAGTTTCCGTGGACAGAAGAAGAATTTCTCTGCTGTCTGCGTCAACGAAACTGCATCGGGACTGTTGCCGAGCTGGATCATAAAATTGTGGGGTTCATGATTTATGAACTGCACAAGTCCATGCTGCGGATCCTGAACTTTGCGGTCGCCCCTGACGTGCGTCGAAGCGGGATTGGCAAGCAAATGGTGCAGCGGCTGATCGACAAGCTGTCTCAACAGCGCCGCCGCGAAATTGTTCTGGAAGTTCGTGAGACGAACGTGCCGGCACAGCTGTTCTTCGGAAACAACGGCTTCCGTGCGATCACTGTTTTGCGAAAGCATTACGATGATACCTGCGAAGACGCTTATTACATGCGTTATTGCCTGACGGAAGATTCCACAATTCCGTTCGTGCCTCACAACCGCATCTCAGAATACGACGCCGCCTGATACCGCGGTGTCATCAATAAAATTACCTGAATCCTGCCGATAACCTCGGCAGGATTTTTTTACGCCCAGCGATTACAGGGCGTTGCCTTGGGCTGGCATGTGGCTGGCATGTGGCTGGCATGTGGCTGGCCCGTTGGGCCGGAGGAATGAGTATCGCGAAGACCTCAACACTGAAACACCGAAGCTGTCACATTGGCTGCGACGATTGTTAAAATTTCGCTACTGCCGGGCAAGCAGGATGTCGACTTAGTGCGCCGCAAAGCGCAAGGCGGGTGTTGATTTAATGGGTTTTCACAACCCGACACGTCAGTGAGGGATACAATTGCCCGCTTTTTTTCCAACATCCCTCGCTGACGCAGCGGGTTACGATTAAATCAACATCCCTCGCTGACGCAGCGGGTTACGATTAAATCAACACCCGCGGCTAGCGCCTTGCGGCTCACGATAGTGGCTAAATCGACAGTCTGCAAGCCGGCAGCGGGAGTGCAATTT
>JBDNHX010000295.1:0-2841 GCA_041688565.1 Planctomycetaceae bacterium | reverse complement strand
GCGTAGCTGATCAGTAGCAAGGTCGATGCACTGAGTTCAGATATGACGCGCCATAAAATCCAGGTCATCGCTGTCGTAATCACTGCTACGGCAAACCACGCGGCGGTGGCGGGCGGAACTTCTGGCGACAGCCCTGGGCTGCGAACCACAAGCTCCCACCATCGACGAATCATCCAGACCGCGACTGCTTCAAACTCGGTTGGACCACGTTCGATAGCTTTCCATGGAACGTAGTCTGATTGCCAAAATTCATTTAGAGACGAGTTTCCGTGTACCTTGCGGATGTTGACCAGATAGAGCATCAGCACGGATGACACGGACCCCAACGCGCATCCAAGAGTCAAAGCCCAGCCTGTGCGTTTGCGGAAGACGACGGCCAGCAATAGAACCCCGGGCAGAAAAAATACACCAGTGTGTGAAAACCACGGCGCGACGGTACAATACAGAGCCGCAAGCAATGCCGCACTACGATCGGGGCTTCGGACCCATCGCATCCCCACACACAGTGCAAAAACGCTGCACAGCACATCAACCGAATACTGCTTCCCCTCGCCACTGTAACAGACCAGTGTCGGAGAGAACGCCATCACTGTAACGGGAAGTAATGATAGCTCTGCTGCGACTTTTGTGGCAAGTATCGCAAAGACTAGCAGGGCGAGGCACCCTGCGGCCCATGGCACAATTCGAGCCGAGATTTCTTCATCCCAAACAACGAATGACACCAGCTTCTGCAGCCAAAGAAAGGCTACTGGTGCCGCTTGATCATATTGCAACGGACCACATAGCTCAGAAAACGAGAGTCGCCGAATATTCAGAGCCAGCATCGCCTCATCCAGCCACAAGGCTCGATCTTCAAACGCCTGCACGCATCGCAATACAATTCCAACAGTAACAACGCACCCAATCGATGACCGTCGCGCGAGAACACGTCCACCGAAGCTCTGGTTCGCTGCTGGATCAGCTAACACTATGCGCCCTCCGCTTGCTTCGTCCGTCGTCGCTTCGCCACATACGCGAGAACTCGGAAGAAAATCGCCCCGAAGAATAGACCGCAGAACACAAGAATGTATTGCCTTGACTGCCGCAGAAAACCGGCAGTTGATTCGCTGAGACCGTAGTGAGACAGATAGAACGGCTTCTCATCGAACGGCCTCAGCACTGCCCTCGACAGTGTTCGCGAATACTGCCGAGTTATGGAACCGGCAGACTCGGCTTTGACTTTCGTTACGATCACGCCGCTTGCGTCAACGGAATTGTCCTGCTCCCAAATGGTGCCATGAGGATACCTCACTGTCGCTTTCCTCAGTGCCCATGCACCTCCACGCAAGACCCGAACTTCGAACTCAGTTCCTTTCACAAGATTATTGTGAAAGAAAGCTATTGGAGGTTCAGAGATTTGTCCCGACTTTTTTACGCTCCCTTTAATCACAAGTTGCGATGGATTACCGTTTTCAGGTTCCACACTATCAATGTTGACAAGGTCACGCCGCGCGATGCAGATGAGCGGATATCCCAAGAAACTGGCTTCCGGAATAAACAACTCATACGTCTCAGGCGGAGCAAGCGACGTCGCAGACTTCTTGATATCGCTAAGCCAAAAAGCACCTTCATCAGATGCTCGAGCGGAAATCTCAAAGGTATGCTTCTCATTGACGGATAACACGTGGATAAATCCAGTCGATTCGCTCCGGATCATTCTCCTTCGCGGACTGGAATAATTCACCCATGCGACTCTTCGATCTGCACCATTCTCCCGTATCGTGACGTGAAGTTCTGACGGATCTTCGAGAAAGCGATTGATCCCTGATGCCCATGCCCGCGACGCTTCAGCGTATACCAGTTGAATCAGCTCTTCGCTTCCTTTTGAGGAAGACGCAGAAAGTATCAACACGGCAGTCACTGGAATCACACATCGTAAATTCACGGAGAGACACATGGGCAATTCCTAAAAATACTTATTACACATTCTTGCCTGAATGTACCTCATCTCAAACGCTCATAAACCCTGCGGACGATATTCGGATAACTGCAAAGACTATCAGCACCGACTGGCGTGAGCCTAGACCATCGACCACTCGGGTCTAACAAAACGCGAAACTCAAATGGGAATGCATTTGCACTCTGACGTAGTTTCACACCTTTTGGCAGTTGGACAATTCGAGTCACAATCTGGTGGGGTACTACCTGCGCAGGTGGCCCCACCGCCACCGGTTCCACCATCGCCCACTCCACATCCAGCAGCGTACAAAGACATAGACACACACAAACAAACACTAGAAAGCGATCGGCACACAGTTTCCATCACATTTCCTTCGCATCAGTACGAACCGAATCTGATAGCTGACGATCAGCCATCTCAAAGTGTATTTGCACTGGAACAGCCGAACCGGATTCCAGAAACAACGTCAGCTCAAACATGAACTTTTCGTCAGGCAAATAGTCCGACGAATCGATTCTCAATGGCAGATCCCATGATTCCCCCGGCAGGATTTCGTGTGGCAATTCCGCCGTTGTCACACATTGACAACTGGACTTTATTCCCATCAGCCGATCTCGTGCTGATGAGTCGTTCACAAGCGGCACATAATCCATAACCACTTCGACGCTCGGATCCGCCCGAACGAAGAACTGTCTTTCACAGACCTTAATGCCGGAAAAGACGCCATCCAGAGCTACCGTTCCGCGAAAACATACGCCTATAACCACGCTAACAATGGCGGCACCGATCCAACCTAGTTTCTGTACCATCGCTGAATCCTCGGGCCTCATCTCGGGCCTCATCTCGGGCCTCATCTCGGGCCTCATCTCGGGCCTCATCTCGGGCCTCATCTCGGGCCTCAT
>JBDNHX010000294.1:0-17458 GCA_041688565.1 Planctomycetaceae bacterium | reverse complement strand
CGCCTGAATCGCCAGCTGGGCCCGGATGATCGCAATCGAATGGATCAGTATTTCACATCCGTACGCGACGTTGAACAGCGGCTGCAGGCGGCGCGAGACTGGGAACTTCTGCCTAAACCGGAGACCACTCAATCTGAGCCCAGCGATATTGAAGATGTGAAGTTATTCATCCCAAAATTTGAGCTGATGTTGTCCATGGCTCAACTGGCTTTTGAATCCGACTCAACGCGCATTGTCACCCTGATGGTTGATGCATTTGCCACGCCCGTCTTTCAGCTGAATGAGAAGCAAAGCACGACTGACGGTTACCACAATCTTAGTCATCACGGTCAGGCAGAAGACAAAGTCAGACAGCTGGAAGAAGTGGATCGTCAGCAGATGGCACTGTTAAATACTCTGCTGCGGAATTTGTCGGAAAAGCAGGAAGAAGGCCAGAGACTGCTCGACCGGACCATGGTGTTGTATGGCAGTAACATGGGCGATTCCAACACGCACGACAACACGAACCTGCCAATTCTTCTCGCCGGCGGCGGCTTTCGGCATGGTCAGCACCTGTCCTTCAAGCACGAAAACAACACGCCGTTGAGCAACCTGTTTGTCACCATGCTGCAAAACGCCGGCCTTGAAACCGATGAGTTCGGCAGCAGCAGCGGAACGATCACCGGATTAGGTTCTGTTTGAGCCCGGATGACCCCAAGTATTTGCTGGTGTTGGCGACCAAACGCAGTTCAGCCAACACGGTGCTGCAGACGGTGGCTTACAAAATAAGACTCGACCACCGCATTCGGCGGAAAGTTACTTACTTCCGCCGGTACGGTAGTGGCCACTGTGGAATCTTCGATAAACGACGAAGCCAGCAGTTGACGAAGCTCAGAGTTTCGAAAATCAGAAGCTCGCGCGGCCAGGCACCCACCCCAGAGAATTCCGACCATATTCATGGCTGGTACCGCAAATCCATTCCAAAGCATTCGTGTCAGCCCGGACAAGCTGGCTTCCGGTGGAAGATACCAGCGATTTCCGGAAACCGCGCCCACGGAGGCAGCTCGCAAACCGTCGGCCAGTTCTTTCAACGCTGTGCGATGCAAAAAAAGTTTCCCCAGATTTCAACGGTGGTGAGCGTGCTTTCTGCCTGAATATCCAAAGTCTTGCCCGCGGTTTCGGGTTCTGCCCTCAAATCACGCGGTCCCTGGGATGTGCGAGAGCGGCTGTGTCACTACAGTGAGGATCTGCAGGTAACGGCCCGAAAAGAGGCAGACAGAAGGATCTTCGCGGCTGTTTGGCCGGAAATCTTGACTTGTTTGTCTCGGCGGAGTCCGCGCCTGCCCGTCTGCCGATTGATGTTGAAGTCCATTGGAAGTCCATTGGAAGTCCATTGGAAGACGATTGGAGACTTGTCAGGACGCTGAAACATCTTTGCCGCAAACGTCGGGCTTGAATCCGAATCCGACTCCGGACTGTCGCCGAAGGTTCAGAAAGCTGGATTTGGCAGAGTCGCCACGAGATTTCCACAGCTTGACCTTAGTTTGAGGCAACTCCTATACTGCGACGCTTGACTGTTTGGCGTCTCGAAGTTTTTCTGCAAGAAAGTCCCCCGACGATGTCGGATCGACACTACGTACACCACGAAGACGAAGTTGCTTTGGCGAAGATTCTGAAAGAGTCCAGGCCATGGATGGAGCAATACGGCACCACTTTGATTTATGGGCTTGCCGCGATTCTGGCTGTCGCAGCCGGCGTTGTTTACTTCGCACGCCGTCCTCCGGCAACAGCCGCAGAGTCTCAGGCCCTGCTGCTGGCGGCAACTCCGGAAGATTATCAGGCAGTCGCTGATCAGGCGCCGGACACTCCGATTGGAAATTTGGCCCGTCTTCGTCAGGCCGAATTGTCGTTTCGAAATGCGATGAGCAACATGTTTTCGGATCGCAAGCTTGCGACCGAAGAGCTTGATAAGGTCGCGAATACTTACGAGCGTCTTTCGGAACGCAAGGATCTCGACGGTGACCTGCGCGAGAGAGTTCTCGCGGGGATGGCTCGTGTTCTGGAAGCCCGATGTGATGGCACAGACCCGACAGCAAAAGCGGCTGTTGAAGCGTGGGAGAAACTGCTGAAGGAATTTCCGGACTCAAAGATGTTCAAGGACATTGCGGAAGACCGAATGAAGAAACTGCCACAGGAATCCACAAAGGCATTTTATGCGTGGTTCCACCAGCAGAAACCAACACCAGGCGATGATGCACTTTTGCCGCAGGACGGACCGGGCCAGGTTCCCGACATTCCAAAAATCAGTCTGCCGGATTTTTCCGCACCGTCGACGACACCAGAGACGAAGTCAGAAGTTGCAGGCGAGACTGCGCCAGCAGAGAAGCCTGCAACAGAAGGCACCGCCCCTGCTGGAGAAAAGCCAGCAGCTCCGGCTGAGGCAACGCCAGCTCCGGCCGAGGAAAAGCCAGCTGCCCCGGCTGAAGCGACACCGGATCCGGCTGCTGAGACGCCGGCACCTGCCGAAGGAACTCCCGCCCCTGAAAAGTCGGGAGAATGACGTCAGAGTCTGTCTCTGATCCTGATGACAGCGGCATTGCGCCGCTGTCACCGGAAGATCTCGCCAATCTGGAAGAACCAATCGACATCACGGTTGAATCGCGGGCTCACGGCTGGCGGCTGGATCATTATTTGAATCGATTGTTTCCGAATCACAGTCGTGCCCAGCTTCAGAAGGCGATTGAGGCGGGTGGTGTTCAGCTGAACGGCTTGATTCCCAAGGCTTCCCGTCGACTTCGCGTCAATGATCGCGTCTGGATTCAGCTGCCTGATGCGGAAGAATCTCACATCGAGCCCGAAGATTTGCCGCTTGATGTTCTGTATGAAGATGAAGCCATCGTTGTCGTCAACAAGCAGGCGAACATGGTGGTTCATCCGGGGCGAGGTAACTCGCGAGGCACGCTGGCATCCGCGCTTCAGTTTCATTTTAACTCGCTCAGCGATGTGGCCGGCCGACATCGCCCTGGAATTGTTCATCGTCTCGACCGCGACACGACCGGCGTGATTCTGATTGCGAAGGACAACCAGGTTCATCAGAAGATCAGCAGTCAGTTTGAGCGGCGGGAGGTTCGCAAGGAATACCGAGCGATCGTTCGAGGCATCCCGGAAATGGCTTCTGATTACATTCGAACGCACGTTTGCACACACCCGCGCATTCGTGAAAAGATGATAGTTTGTCCGGAAGGCGGCACTGCTCGAGAGGCCGTCACGTTTTATCGCACGGCGGAGAACTTTGGTGGGTATGCTTTCATGGAACTGCACCCTCACACGGGCCGTACGCATCAATTGCGAGTTCACATGCTGCACATAGCAACGCCGATTGTGGCCGATCGCATGTACATCGGACAGTCGGCGCTGTTGAAATCCGAGGTTGTGCCTTCTGCCGACAGGCTTCGTGGCCGATCCAGCCCCGCGAATTTGGACACGGCGTCCGATGATCCAGACGATGTGCTCATTGCGAGGCAGGCGCTGCACGCCATGCGTCTGACAATCCGGCACCCTCACACAGGCAAAGAAATGCAGTTTGAGGCATCTCTGCCGGCAGATTTTGAAAGAACACTGCAGTTTCTCAGGTCGACAGTTTCTCGGAACGGGTCGTGATTTGCGGGACACCGCTACCTGCGTTACCCTGCGGAATTCTCCCTCGATCGCGGACGGTTGTTGAGAATGTCTGTGCGATGGCTATTGTCATTCGACCAAATGATACGGTCGCTAAGTTAAGTGGACGTCAGGAAGTTACTTCGAATGAGCGAACCCTCAGGCAATCCGTCTCCCAAACCACCGGTACAGAAGTCTTCCGGAACACCCGGCAATGAGCCTCGCCGTTCGAACTTCGGTTCGATGACGATGGTGCTGCTGCTTGTGGCTTTGGTCATTGCCTTCTTTTCGTACAGCAGTTCTCCTGCGAACCACGGGACGACTGTACCTTACTCGTTCTTCTTTCAGAATCTGCAAAAAGGGACCAGGGAAAAGCCGACTGTAAAGTCCGTCACGTTCCATGGGGAGATGCTGACGGGAGAATGGGTGACAATTCCGGAAGAGAAGCCCCCGGGTTTGACGGGCACGCTGGCCCTCAAATTCAACACCGTGCTGCCTCCTGAGCTGGCTCATAACCAGGAACTGATGCCTGTCCTGACAAAGCAGGGAGTCGAAATCAGTTCGAGGCCTGCGTCGGCCGTCAATGGAGTAGAAATGCTCCTGTGGATCCTGATGCCACTGGGGCTGGTCTTCATTATGTGGACCATCATGCGACGTTCGTCAGATCCGTTCGGCAGCGGCGGAATGATGGGTGGATTTGTTCGCAGTCAGGCGAGACGATTTGAGAAAAGTGAAAACGCCGTCACCTTCAATGAAGTCGCGGGTCTGAAATCGGCCAAGCAGGACCTTCAGGAGGTTGTTGAATTTCTAAAGACACCTAAACGATTCACTCGCCTGGGAGCAAAGATTCCCAAAGGCGTCCTTCTGGTTGGGCCTCCGGGAACAGGGAAGACCCTGCTGGCCAGAGCCACTGCGGGCGAAGCCGGTGTTCCGTTTTTCTCCATCAACGGTTCTGAATTTATCCAGATGTTTGTTGGCGTTGGTGCGACGCGTGTGCGCGACCTCTTCAAAACAGCCAGAGAGGCATCACCCTGCATCATCTTTATCGACGAGATTGATGCCGTTGGTCGCGTGCGTGGAGCCGGCGTTGGTGGCGGACACGACGAACGCGAACAGACGCTTAACCAGATTCTCAGCGAGATGGACGGTTTTCAGCAGGGCGAAACCGTCATTGTGCTGGCCGCCACGAACCGTTCTGACGTGCTGGACCCGGCCTTGCTGCGACCGGGCCGTTTTGATCGCCATGTCACTGTCGATCTTCCGGCCAAAGAAGGACGTCTTGGGATTCTGAAGGTTCACACTCGCAAAGTGCCGATGGCCGACGACGTGAATCTGGAAAGCATCGCCAAAACGACTATGGGATTCAGCGGAGCCGAGCTGGAAAAACTGGTCAATGAAGCGGCTCTGAAGGCGGCTCGTGAAGAGAAACGGGCCGTTGAGATGAGCGATTTTCGTTACGCTCAGGATATCGTCGTCATGGGTGTTCCTCGTGACGAAGTGATGGACAAAAAGGAAAAGAACCTGACGGCGTGGCATGAAGCCGGCCATGCAGTTCTGGCGTGGGCACAAGAAGGCATGGATCCGGTTCATAAGGTTTCGATTGTGCCGCGCGGCCGCACGCTGGGTGTAACGCAGCTGATGCCGGAGAGTGAAATTAATAATCTCGGCGAGCGGATTCTGAAGGCTCGCATTGTCATGACTATGGGTGGTCGTGCAGCGGAGAAAATGATCTTCAACGAATATTCAGCGGGGGCACAGGGCGACATCAGCCAGGCCACGCAGCTTGCTCGTCGGATGGTCGCCAGCTGGGGAATGTCGGAGGTAATCGGTCCCGTTGCATTTCGCCAATCAGAAGAACATCCATTCCTGGGCAAGGAGATGCACACGTATCGAGAGTTCAGTGAAGAAACGACTCGTCAAATCGATATGGAAGTGCAGCGGATTATCAAGGAAGCTGAGCGAACGGCCACTGAGCTTTTGACAAAGTATCGGCCCAAACTGGAGGCTCTGGTTGCCGCGCTGCTGGAAACCGAAGATATGGAACGCGAAGCCGTCGCAAAGATTCTCGGCGAGCGGCCGGTGGCGGCCAAGGTTCAGGAAAACCTCGATCAGGACAAATGACGACGGTGGGACGTCGATTGTGACAGCGACGTTCAGACTGCAGGAGGCCGGAATAGAATGTCTGACTGGTTCCAAACCGAGATTGTTCTGCCCGCCTTTCCGCGTGGGTGTCATCTTGTAACGACGCACGTGCTCAGGGAACTGACGCAGTTGCAGCGTTGTCGAGTCGGGCTGATGCATGTTTTTATTCAGCATACGTCCGCCTCATTGACCATCAATGAAAATGCCGACCCGGATGTTCCTGCGGATCTCGGCATGGCCCTGGATAAGCTGGCCCCGGAATCATGGCCCTATCGTCACACATGTGAAGGGCCTGATGATATGCCAGCCCATGTGAAGTCCGCGCTCACCGGCTCATCACTTACAGTCCCTGTCGCCGGAGGCCGTCTGCTGCTGGGCACATGGCAGGGGATTTATTTGTGTGAGCATCGCAATCACGGAGGTCGACGACATCTGATCGTGACGATCCATGGGCAGTTTGAGGAATCGTGACGTTCGATGGCCAAACTCTATTTTTATTATTCGGCCATGAACGCCGGTAAGTCGACGACGTTGCTGCAGGCGGCCTACAACTATCAGGAACGCGGCATGCGTCCAATGCTGCTGACACCGCAGCTGAATACGCGGGATGGTGTCGGCACGATTGCGTCTCGCATTGGGCTCAAGGCAATGGCCCTCGCGTTCTCACAGACGGATTCTCTGCTTGACCTTGTCCGTCGAAATCATGCGGAAGTTCCACTGGCCTGTGTATTCGTGGATGAGGCGCAGTTTCTGACTCGCCGCCAGGTCTTTGAGCTGGGCGAGATCGCCGACGATGAAGGCATCCCCGTGCTGGCCTTTGGATTGCGAACAGACTTTCAGGGGAACCTGTTTGAGGGAAGTCAGTACCTGCTGGCGTGGGCTGATGTGCTGTCGGAGATTAAGACAGTATGCCACTGCGGCCGCAAGGCGACGATGGTGCTGAGACTTGATGAAGACGGAAAGCCCGTGCGGTCCGGGGAGCAGATCAAAGTGGGCGGCAACGAAAGTTATGTGTCGGTCTGTCGACAGCACTTTAAGCAGGGATTGGCCGAGAGATCGTCCCCCACCCTGCCCTTTGAAGATGCGGACTTTGCATGACGGTACTGAATGACGTCTTTGCCAGACTGAATGACGAAGCCTGACTACGGCACGAATTCCGTCGGCATGACAAGCGAATCACCGCGAATGCCCCTTCGTTCCAGTTCTGATTTCAGCTGAAACTCGGCCGACGCGCGCGAGGTTTCACGTCTCAGGATTTTGACCTTCACCCCATTCGTATCGCCCTTTGACAACGTGGCGAGTTCCACAACGCGTTCAAGGGGAATTGGGCGAAAGATCGGGTCAGGACTGCCGGGCAATTCCATCAGAAAGCGGTGCTCATCAATCAGCACCGTCAGAACATCACCTGACAACGCTTTTTTCTCGTCATCGGTCAGGCCACCCGCGAGCGGATCCGGTGCGGTCAGTGACGTTGGGGCCGGGCTGGTTGATGACGGAGCGGCTGACGTCGGAGCCGAAGTTGAGATCTTAGGATCGCTGCCGCCGTTTGACTCGAGGCCGGATCCTGAATTTGACGAACCTGTTCCGCCGGGACCGAATCCTCGAAATAAAAGGAACAGGGCCAGGCCGATCAACAATGCACCGCCCCACACACCTGCGCGTGATGTGCTGCGAACGATTTTTCCGGGAACACTCTTTTTTACAACTTCACGGGACATGATTCGGCTCTCAGGCAGCAACTCTACGGCTGCTGTGGTACAGCAGGTTTGGTGATTGGTCCTTTGGCTCGATATCCAAGGATGGAGAAATCATACCACCTGGTTCCGGCTGCGTCTCTGCGAAGTTGTTCCGTCAGCAAAGGCATTCCGTTGGTGGCACGTTGTCGAGGGCCACCCTGAGCGTCGCCCCAGCTCAGCAGGATGATGACCAGCGTGCGTGGATCAGCAAACGACTTGCTGGCTTCGAACAATCGGCTGGAAAAGTCGGCTTCCGAGAAAAAATCCGTCGTAAAGGACTGTTGGGTGTCAGAAATGAATACCTGTCCGTTGTCCTGAACATGCACTTCCCAGATCGTGACATGTTTCTGCATCTGGTCAACTTGAGTCATGAAGCGAAAGACGTCATCGCCCCGCGCGTGCATCAGTGCCTGCAGGTTTTGCGTGGCCGTTGTAAGACGTTCGGCATCGCCCGGCAAATTTTTAGTACGCAGCCGCAGAATTTCAGCCAGAGTCGCCTCGGGCAGATTCAGCGATTCAGCCAGAAGCGATCCGATCTGCTCATGCTGGTCAACAAGGCCGCGAAATCGCTCGTTATATACCTGCCGAAGTTCATTCAGCGTTTTGCGATCTACTGCAAACTGTCGATTAAGCTCTGACTTGTGGCGGTCGAGTTCCGATTCCATCGCGGTTCGCTGTGACGTGATCTGCTGCTCTGTCGCCAGCGTTTTTTCTTTGTTCTCCATGTACTGGGAGAACATGACAATCAGCAGAAGATCCAGCAGTGGAGTCAGTTGCAGTGTCAGTCGACGGCGGCTCAACATCACACTGTCTCCAGGGCTTTCTGAGCGGCAAGACCCAGTTCTCGCTTTGCTCGCCCGACCATATCACGCACGTTGGCTCGGCTTTCGGTCAGACGATTAAAACGAATTTCAAGGATACTGTTCACGAACATCAGCAGGATGGCTGCAAACAGGCCGGTAAAAGTCGACCAGATGGAGTCGCCGAATCGCTCCATCACGACATTAACGGTTGATGTAGTTTTCGCGGTGGCGTCAGCCTGCAAAGCTGATCCGATGGCCAGAACTGTGCCAAGCACGCCCGCCAGAGGATACGCTTCAATCATGGTCTTAGCCGCGTTAACAGACGTCTCGAAAGAGAGCGATTCCAGATAGCTGCGTTTCTCGTCCAGGATATGTATGCGCCGCAGACATTCGGCCTGATCTTCCGTGCGGCTGGCATCGGTGATCACATCGTTCACGTCCTGAACAAACGCGTCAATCTGTGTGGTCAGCGGAGCGGATCGGCCGAGAACGCTGCGATGTTTCAGGCCGCGAGTGTAGTCATCCAGGGTGCCGGCAATCATCCGGACGTCTCTTGAGTACCACTGTCGCAATACAAAAAAGTACAGCAGGTGCAGGACCGCAAACCCCGCAATGACGGGCGTCGAGAGGCTGGAAAAGAACTGCAGCCATTCACCAATGTCACCGGTTTGAGGAATCGTGAATGGCATATCGTCAGGCTTCGTCAGGTTGTATGGATCAGTGAGCCATCTGGGGCAGTTCACTGAAAGAGACTGGGGTCAGCATCGTTTGCCAGAGTACGCGGAACGCTGTCGAAAAGTCCAGATCCAACGCCCGGGATAGTCGAATGGACGCCCTGGATTCAGTCAATGACCTCCTGGTCTGCCAAATTTCTGACGCAGGATCCGGTCGTTCCGAATGTAGTGGCGAGGGCGACGGTGCCTGTCTTCGCAGCCGACTTTTGCAAATCTGTCCCGCATTCACGTCAGAGGTAAAGCGGAACACGGCCAGCCGCTCTCTACTTTTTGGCTCACCTGCATTCCGACCATTCCATGGGATGAAAAGGCCGATTCCCCTGGGGCGTGATGTCCCGCTGGCTTCTCGCGTGAAAGGTGGTCTGGATCGGTTGTGCCTGCTATGACCGGCTAAATACCAGGCTCATCGCGGTTGGCTGGCGCTGCTTGTAACGGCTGCAACTCATTGCGCAAAACTGCGTTGAAAGACGAAACCCCGACTTGTGACACCCCGCTCAGATGAGATCAATTTCTGCGGCCGGGCGAGTCGATCCTGTGTAGCAAGGAGGATCTTATGCTGGTGCTTTCACGTCAGAGTGACGAAACAATAATCATTGGTGACAACATTCGTATTACGATCGTTGAGGTCCGAGGCGACAAAGTTCGCATCGGGATAGATGCTCCTCGCGATGTCACCGTGCATCGTCAGGAGATCTACGACGCAATACGACGAGAGGCTGAACCCGGGGTGCGTCCGGTGTAGTGATCGTCTGCGAGATTCGTATCTTTTGACCTCGAGAAGAAGCAGGCAGCCTTCTGAAACTTGTTTTCCGAAGGCTGCCTGCTTTTGGTCATGATCGACTTGCGAATCCTGAGCGCTATGCTTTGCCCAGCGGCGGCGGAGTTACCGCTCAGTCGCCTACCAGATTTTCCACCATGGTCGCTTCTGCGCCGATGTTTTCAGAGGCCGGGGCTGGCCAAAGCCGGACTGCAGCACAATGTTCTCCGGGAGCAGAATGCAGCTAAGTTCGCCACCCACACCACCGCTCGTGTCTGTCGTAATCAGACCATTAGAGAACGTAACCTCTGGCAGCGGAACGTGTCCGACGACAATCGGCACAGGACTGTCGGCCGGTGGTCCCATGTGGATGAAGTCCTTGGAGTAAAGCCAGGGAGGATGGCTCAACGTGTAATCACGTTCTCGTAGTATCCTCACCTGAGTCTCAAAAGGCATGTTGCGATCAAGACCCGCGTGAACAAACAAGTAGTCGTGATGCTCAATACTCCACGGCAGATCGGCAATCAGCCGGCGGTGTTCTTCCGGCAGAGCATTGCGCAGTCCCTCCAGATCCCCGTGTTCTACGCCGTAAGATTCAAACGTTGTGTGCGAATCATAGTGGCGGATCCACCGTTCGCTGAAATCAACGTAATCCGGTTTTTCAAACAGTTCGAGCGAACCCGCCATCGCCAGTTCGTGATTTCCACAAAGCCATGTGACTCTTTGGTGCTCCTTCGCAAGATCACAATACAGGTGGACGGTGCCTGCAGGGTCAGGACCTCGGTCAACCAGATCACCAATGAAGACAATCCAGCGCCGGTGCATGTCAGGAAACCGGGCAAGCTGAGAAATGATCTGCTTGAGTTTGTCAGTCTGTCCGTGGACGTCGCCGATGACCGCAACTGGTCCGTCAATGCGTTGGGGAACGGAAGGCATGAGTTAATTGTCTGGCGGGAAAAAAGGCAGATCGCATCCGGCGATCGAAAATGTATTATGAATCAACCGACAGAAGCGGGCGAGAACTCGCGGCTTCGATCATTCGCGCCTGTTTGCTGCAAAAGCCACACGGCCCAAGTGACAGCCGATTCACGTGCCGAAGCCAAATGCTACTCGTTTTACGCATTAAAATCCAACGCTCGTACACGCTCCGAAACCGGCAATGGTCCCTTTGAGCTAATTTGATCTGAGTCGTGTGTGCCATCTTTCCAGCCAGCGTTGAGGGATTCCGATGTGGCATACCTTGATGGTCCCGGTGAATACGTGGGCGTTCGCCTGCAGGAAGCCATGCTTGTAACTCACGAACGTGACGGTCGTGTGGGCACGCACGCAGTCACCGCAGGGAATGCCCTGATCGCAGTCAAGGCCGGAGGGAACATCGACGGACAAAACATGCGCACTGGATTCGTTAATGCAGCGTATGATTTCGGCAAATGCGGGATTGACCGTTCCGCGAACTCCCGTCCCCAGCAATGCGTCGACGATCAGGTCTTTGTCGGTCAGACTTTTACAATGAATTCGGATGTCATCAGTTTCCGGTTCCTCGACCTGAATTTCACTGTTGAACAAAAATTTCAGATTTTCCGAGGCATCCGCTGACTGCTTTTTGCCCTGCCGGATCAGCAGAACTTTGGCGTTCATACCAAGAGCCGCCAGCAGTCGCGCGACCGCCAGTCCATCTCCGCCGTTGTTGCCTGGTCCGGCAAAGATGGTTATGGAATTCCAGAGCCCGAGCTTCAAAATTTCGTCGACAACACCGCGAGCGGCGTTTTCCATCAAAAGCAACGACGGCAGTCCAAGTTGTTGAATAGCGTCACCATCAAGCTGACGAACTTCCTGGCAGGATAGCGATTTGAACATCAGAAAATTCCTTTTTTAATTCGTCGGCAGATTTCGCTCCGCGTTTCGGTTTCTGCGTTGATGGGTCGTGGGCGGCCCGGCGTACCACCTTCGAACAGTGTTGAAGCGATTGAGTGTTTTAGCAAAGATGCCTAAACTCCGCAGGCGTAAACTCCAATGCTGGCTTATTCAGGCCTGACTGTTTTGCTCGAGACTTCTTCGCGTGCTTGATTCTTACAACGACCGCTGGGCGATGATCACTGGTGCCTCTTCAGGTATTGGAGCGGAGTTCGCTGTTCAGCTTGCGGGCCGTGGAATGCATCTGATTCTGGTGGCGCGTCGCAAAGACAAGATGACTGAACTGGCGACGGAATTGAATACTCGCCATGGCACACGCTGTCATATTGTGGCCATTGATCTGTCTGATCCGGAATCCGGCCGGCGCTTGTTTGAAGAAGTGAAGCGACTTGGCGTCAGGATTGAACTGCTTGTGAACAACGCAGGTGTCGGGCTGATCGGCCAGATTGAAACGACGACTCCCGAAGAAGTTCGCAGGATGCTCAACCTGAATTTGATGACGCTCACGGATCTGACCTACAGAGTCCTGCCTGCCATGCTCGAGGCCGGTCATGGGGCGATCCTCAACATGTCATCGCAGGCGGCGTTTCAGCCAGTCGCTTTTATGGCGGCCTACTCGGCTTCCAAGTCTTACATCCTTCACTTCAGCGAAGCGCTCTGGTCGGAGGCTCGAAGTCGAGGCGTCACGGTGACCGCCATTTGTCCGGGTGTCACACGAACAGAGTTTTTCGATCTCGCAGGTGTTCCCGGATGGCTCGAAAAACATTCGTCCCATGCGACTGGGAAAGTCGTGAAGACCGCCTTGCGAGCAATGGAAAAACGTCGCCAGTATGTCGTTCCCGGCTGGAAAAATTATCTGGTGACTTTGCTGGTGCGACTTACGACTCGCCGGACAGCGGTTAACGAATCCAAGCGATACTTTCGGCCGCCAAAGAAAAAGAGTACCTGAGCCGCCGCTTTTAAATCTGCGGAAGTACGCAAGCGGTCGGTCATAGCACGCGACGTGCAGCCGATGCCTCGGTCACGCACGATCTGCTGGGAAGGGAATGACTTCCGAGATTGATGACGCATTCATGGCGATCATGACGAGCCTGTCAAATCCCAGAGCGACTCCCGAACATTCCGGCAGCCCGGATTGCATGGCCGCATTTAATTGTAACGCTCCAGGAAGGGAGCTCAATTCGCTGTCTGTTCGCACGGTATTCTGATGCCCTTCCCTGCGTCGGAGTTCCTCGACATCGGTAAGTTCCTGATAACCGTTGCAAAGTTCAAGGCCATTGATGTAAAGCTCAAATCGTCGAGCAACAAAGGGCGACGTCTCTGTGGTCACTGCCAGAGCGGCCTGAGTCGCCGGATAATCGCAGAGAAACTCAGGAGCAGACGAACCCTGCGGACTGATCCTGCCAAGTTCTGGCTCAACGGCAAACGCCAGCATCGCGTTCAGAATTCCATCGCGATCCGAAGCGGCACAACTGTCTGGAAGTGGAATGTTCTGCGCGATCGCAGCGGTGAGGAGCTCGCTCGTTTCAGCCTGATGGACGTCAATTCTGAACGCCCGATGAAAGGCCTCCGCGTAGGTGATCTGCCGAAATGAGGCCCTGGGCCAGTCATCAAAAACTTCGACTCCCGAAACTTCGGCTGCAGCCTTCAGGCACGCACGCACGAGCCATTCCGTCAGCTCCATCTGTTGAAGCCACGTTGAGTCAACACCGTACCACTCAATCATCGTGAATTCAGGATTGTGGCGTTCGCCGACCTCGCCGCTGCGAAAGACACGACTGATCTGAAAGATGGAGCCCGCTCCGGCAGCCAGTAAGCGTTTCATAAATGCTTCGGGCGATGTCTGCAGGAACCAGCGTTGTCCTGACCGAACCATTTCCATCGGCTCAAGCCAGGCATCAATCACGATGTCACGTGACAGGCACGGCGTTTCAACTTCCAGATAGCTGCGCCGATGAAAGAACTCACGGGCTGCTCGAAGCATGGCAGCTCGAACATGCAGCGCTGTCAAAGAGCACGCCGGACGCCAGTCATCAGACGGATTCATCCGTTCGCAACCTTTGATGCCTGTGGCCGCGTAGACTGAGACTGAGATTCCAGGATGAATCGGACGGCCGAAGCAAGTCGCCGGATGCCTTCATGAATGCCATCAACGGACTGCACTCCGAAGCTCAGCCGCATCTCGCAGCGAGGCCTTTCTGACCAGTCCGCCGGATAGCTTAGTTCGCCGGGAACGTACATCACTTTGTCGACCTGAGTGGCTCGCTGAAACAGCGGACTGTTGAAGCCCGTTTCAATCTGAGCTGGCAATTTCATCCAGACATACATTCCGCCCGATGGATGCACCCATGAAACCCCGGGGATGCCACCAAATTCGCGTTCTGCGGCGGCCAGCATGGCATTCCGTTTCTGGCGGTAACTGTCCCGCACTGTTTCCACATGCTTCGCGTAAACGCCGTTCTTCAGGACTCGAGCCACAATATGCTGATTCAGATGCGCCGAACCAAAGTCTTCATTGCCTTTCAGGTCAGACACCGGCTTGATCAGCTCCTGCGGCAGGACACCGAAACCCACTCGAATCCCAGGCGAAAAACTTTTGGAAAATGTCTGAGCAAGAATGACAGTTTCACGAGTCGTGTCGAACGACCAGATACTGGGAGCAGCCTCCCCTTCAAAACGCAGTTCCCGATAGGCCGCATCTTCCAGCAGAAGAATGCGGCTCGCTTTTGAGAATCGCTGCACAATTTCCAGCAACGCTGGCCGACGTTCGGTTGAAACACTGATGCCGGACGGGTTTTCGAAATAACTGACGACGTAAACCAGCCGAACGCGCGGCAGTTCACCAGCCGCCTCGATCTGTTGCAGGGCTTTGGCCAGCGCGTCGGGACACATCCCGTTATTGTCGGATTTGACCGGAACAATCCTCGCCCCTGCGGCCTGAAGAACACCAATAAAGACGAAGTACGTCGGCGCTGCTATAAGACAGATGTCGCCGGGATTAAACAATGCCTGCGAGACCAGCGAAAGAAGCTGCTGGGATCCAGTCGTCATGACCAGCTGAGACAATGGAAGATCCTGAAGTCCGTCCTCACGCTGCTCCAGCTCGGCCAGATAATTACGGAACACCCGTCGCAACGGTTCGGGGCCGGACGTCGTCCCGTATTGCAGGATTTTTCGGCCGGCAGCGACATCGCCCAGAAGTTCGTTCACGGTTTCTCTGGCGGCAGTGACTGGGAGAGATTGTTCGTCGACGAGGCCGGCGGCCAATGAAATGCAGTCCGCGTTTTCGACGGCCTGCTGCATCAGGAAGCCAATGGCCTGGTCTGCCGAGCGTCGGGCATGATCACTGAATTGAATGACGGGAGACATGGTTTGCTTTTCAAGGGAAGTCGGAGGGAAACACCGTCAGGCAGTCGCCGGGCGACCGACACTCCGAAATTGCCGCGGTTCGTCATTTGCAGACAACGCTACGCAGTATACCACGTTGTCTTAACATTGAGCGGGAAATAAGTGGCGGGAATCTTTTGTGCGCAGCACCCGAGGGGCCGGTTTGGCAAAACGTTCCCGCCACTTACTCCTTCCCCACGATCCTTAACCGAAATGGCGTGGACTTAAGGTGTAGCGGAAGTCGCCAAGACTTTCGGAACCCTCGTTTTTGCAGGGAAAACCGAAACTCTTGGCGAGTTCCGCTACAAGAAAATACGTTAAGTCCACGCCCTTGATCATTAATCCTGGCCCGGATCAAACAGCAAGGGAAAGAATTGCCCGCTAAGCGGCGTCCCAGCCGGGACGACAGGGACACCGTCAAGCAGCGGTTTTTCGGAATCGCTTTTGACCCCGTCAAGGATTGTGTTCAGCACCACCGCCCGCCGCGGGTTGGGCGTGCTGTTTTCAAAAGAGCCATGAATGGTCAGTGGATGGTGAAAGACACACTGGCCTGCCTTCAGTTCGACGGGGACATGCTTCTGGAACTGCTTCCACTGCTCTTCAGACAGAGCGGCCTGAATTGCATCCATGTCGCCGGCAAGGCCGGTGATTGGCAGCAGGTTCCAGTGATGGCTGCCGGGAACATAGTGAAGGCAGCCATTGGCCATGGTGCTGTCGTCGAGTCCAATCCAGCACGTCAGATGGGCCAGTGGTTTCGTGCGAGTCCAGTAGGAGTAATCCTGATGCCATGCAACGATGCCTCCATGCATCGCCGGTTTGCAGAATAGCTGGTCGTGCCAAAAACGCACGGCACCGCCAAGCAGTTGGGCTGCAGGCGTCGTGAAGGCGGGGTTCCAGAGAATGTCGTGCATGCCCATCGAGATGCGCCACGCTCCCAGGGCATGGAAGAGAACTCGCGACGGGTCTTTGGATTCGTTGGAGTTGTACTCATACCAGAATTCTGAGCCTGGATGGCCGGGTTCCGCCAGCATGGCCAGTTCGGCTCGCAGCTGGTCAATCTGTCGCTGATTCAGAATCTGGGGCCCCGCGACGTAGCCGTTTTCCCGGAAGAACTGAATTTGTTCCTCGGACAACATCCATTGTTTTCGCTGCTCAGCAGTCACCTCGCACTCAAACAGGTCGCCGAGGGGGCCGTGCTTCAAAGACAGATCTTTTGCTGCGCCGCTGTGCATAACGTGCTTCCGAGTTGAAGAGACAAGCAGTTCCCTGAACAGAGAGGTTATGCATGTCGGCGTGCGCATTCAACCCGGGAACGCAAGACGCCGCATATCGAGATCGCGGACTCGTTTGCGTTGAGGTGTTCCCGGAACGAGTGCAGAATAGAGGCATAACGAGGTTGATCACATAAAAAAACGGCCTGCCGGCGAGACCGCCAGCAGACCGTTCAGTGAAATCAGATGAAATCTCGAACGATTAGAACTCTCCGAGGACTTCGCCACCTTGCAGCGTGATCAGTCCAACCAGGGTTAACCCGGACATGTTCTCGCTCAGGAAACGAACGGAACCGTCGGCCAGCAGTGCTTGAACACCACCCGTGTGGAACGAATACATTTCGCTGTCATTACTGCAATTCATGCTGCACGTACCAAGAATCGTGGGCACACCGCTGCTGCTTGTGCGGTTGTTGAGACCAGCGGTATTTGAGCCATCGACGCTGAATCCACTGTTGATATCTGCCCATCCCCAGCCGTCTGCAACGAAAGGCGTTCCTGCGACAACTCCGGTTTTAGGATTGCTTGCCGGTCTTCTGCCGATGTAGAGTTGTGGGCGGCCTGAATCCTCAGCAATCAGCATCGTATTCGAAGTACCGTCGGTGATATCGCGAATTCTTGAACCACCTGGGCCGCGACCAAGTCCGCCCAATGCATCTCGCGTGTTAATCGATGCACCCCCGCTTGCCACGATGAAAGCGTTGCGAACGGCATTGACCGAACCGTAATCGGAATATCCCCACAATGGCTGCCCCGTGCGCGAGGCATTTGTCACTGCATCATACAAGGGTTGCGTTGGCAGATTGCGGGTACCTGGGGTCGATGGGCAAACGAATGCTGGCAGCTGAGTGGTGGTAATTGGGTCGTTGGAAACGTCGTACCAGTTCGTGTTAAAGTTGTATCGGGCATACATGTTACCCTGCTCGATGAACGGCAGGACCAGAACGTTCCAAGTCTGCTGAAATACCACTGGATACGGCGGAGTCGTTGTTGGCCCAAGATTTATTCGACTGGGCGGGAACATAGTGAAAGTTGACTCATAGTTGTGCAAAGCCAAGCCGAGCTGCTTCAGGTTGTT
>JBDNHX010000293.1:0-5153 GCA_041688565.1 Planctomycetaceae bacterium | reverse complement strand
GCCTTTTTTGCCATGATGTTCCAGTGCCTGTTGTTCTCACGACCAAGCCATTAAGAGGCTCTGATAAAACGGGGACAGGCACCCTCCTTGCGTCATTTTGTTGAGCATTTTTGGCAGGATTCGAGAGCCAGTCCCAGTTTTTTTAGGCGTTCTAAGTATGGCAGTGTACCGATTTTGTGACGGTAGTGAACGGACACCGTTTGGATGTCTGGTCATCGCCCCGAAATCGTTTTTCATCCTGTGCCACCTGGCGAAGGATCTCCGGTGCTTCAGCGTTTGGATTGGGGCGTAAACATCCGGGAACTGGTTTGGAGTTGAGAAGAGATCCTTCACTGTGCGTGACTTCGTTCAGGATGACAGGGAAGGACTTACTCTGCGCCCCGTAAAGTATCTTTGCGGTCCTGGGTCGGATCAGAGGAAAATGTGTCTGATTGCATTACACTGCCAACTGGTGGAATAATTCCGCGGTTGAGACGAGATTTTTTTAGTGTGATGTTCTTATGGAAATTGCTCGCATTTTTGCTCATCGAGTTGAGTTGCCGCTGCATGAGGGAACGTACAAATGGTCGGGGGGGAAATCGGTTTCCGTTTTCGACAGTACGATTGTGGGTGTTGAGACGAAATGCGGGCTGGTGGGATACGGCGAAGTCTGTCCGCTGGGTCCATTTTATTTGCCCGCCTATGCCGAAGGAGTGCGAGCAGGCTTGCGCGAACTGGGGCCTCACCTGCTGGGATATGATCCACGGGAACTGGCGAAACTGAATCATCGCATGGATGCAGCGCTCAAGGGGCATCCGTATGTGAAGGCTGGAATTGATATTGCCTGCTGGGATATTCTCGGCAAAGCCACCGCCCTGCCCGTCTGTATCCTGATGGGCGGTCGATTCGGGGAAAGCGTCAGGCTTTATCGAGCAATCTCACAGGAATCTGCCGAGGAGATGGCTCGGAAGGTCGCCGGTTATCGAGCCGATGGTTACACACGATTTCAGCTGAAGGTTGGCGGCGACCCGGACACAGACATCGAACGCATCCATGCTGTTCGAGCGATGTTGAGTGCCACGGACCGGCTTGTGGCTGATGCAAACACCGGATGGACTCAGCATGAAGCCATGCGCGTTGTGCGAGCGGTCCGCGATGTCGACGTCTATATTGAGCAGCCGTGTCTGACCTATGAAGAGTGCCTGTCTGTGCGGCGTCACACGGATCATCCATTTGTGCTGGATGCAAATGTTGACAGTCGGGAAATGATGCTGAGAGCAAAGGCCGATCTGGCGATGGATGTTGTGAACTTGAAGATCAGTAAACTTGGCGGTCTGACAAAAACAAAGCAGGTTCGTGATCTGTGTGTCTCTATGGGGATTGCGATGACACTCGAGGACAGCTGGGGCGGCGACATCACGACCGCGGCGATCGCTCATCTGGCGCACAGCACACCCGAAGAGTTTCGATTCACCAGTACCGATTTTAACAGCTATGTCAGTGTAAGTAATGCGACCGGTGCGCCGCAACGAGACCACGGGTTTATGAAAGCCGGTGATTTGCCTGGCCTTGGCATTGAGCCACGGTTTGACGTTCTCGGCAAGCGTCTCGTCGACGTAGCATAGGACAGTACGGGATTCAGCTGCAGTTGCAGTCAGAGAATGCGAAATTACGAAGAGAACTGAATGAGCTTCGTGAAGCTGTTCAACAGCTGAAGAACGAACGGGAACAGTAAGCCGACGACAAGGAACTTCAGACAGCGGGCGAAGTTCCCAAAGCGGAACCTGTAAAGCCGTCGCAGATGCTGGAGATAATTCAGCTGTTCACGGAATGACAGCTTGCTTGTGCCGTGAAGTCGGTTGGCGAAACGAATTGGGATTTCTTGAGTGTTCTCGCAGCCGCACTTCACGAGCAGCTCAAGGCCGATCTTGTAACCCACCGGGCTCAGCTCGCACGCCGAAAGAAACGTTTCGCGTCGCAGTCCAAAGAAGCCAGCCATCGGATCATTGGTAGATGTGAGTGGTCGAGCCAGCCACGTAGCGATTCTGGAGTTAAGCCAGCGTAGAATTCCCCAGCCGTCTTCGGTTGAACCACCTCGCACATAGCGGCTGCCAATGACAAAATCGACTGACGGATTTTCAAGAGCTGCGACAAGTTCGGGCAGTGACTCCGGAGGATGTGACAGATCAGCGTCCATGCAGATCAGCAGTTCGCCCTGGGCCAGATTCATCCCGGCGATCACCGCGCTCGACAGCCCACGTTCGTTTGTTCGAACATGCAAATGCAGTGGGAATCGGGACGCCAGATCCCTGCAGACGTCGACCGTATGATCCGGGCTGTTGTCATCCACAACAATCATTTCAAATGTGTACGACTCCTCCTTCATCGCGGCAGCAATTCGCTGCGTCAGTTCCGGAAGATTTTTGGCTTCCTTATAAGTCGGAACAATGATGGAAAGTCGCGGCATTGAGTTATCCAGAGTTGTAACATCAAACACTTCGCAGCAAAGAACAATACAACACCAATGAACAAACGAGCGGTTTTCGACGGCCGGCGGACCAGAATTTCATGATGTGGTTCAGTTCTCCGCTCGGTACCTTTCAGAGAAAACCGTTTGGGAACGTTCTCGCACTCAGGTTTTCCCTCACAACTTTCAGCTTTTCGCCGTTCGTTGAGCTATAGTCGCTTCACCTTGTATGCATCCGGAGCCCCGGAAAGATTGTGCTGGCCATGATGGTTACATCAAGTTTACCGGTTCTTCGCTTCGACTTCACTGACTGCCGCATCACGACATGAGACGCGGCCTGCACTTGAGACCGGTGCAGAGTTGATAATGTTGCCGTTCAATCACGATGCCGCTCTGCTAACTCTTTGTCGCCTGGCCGCGGCGTCGAAACGTATGATGGCTGAATGCTTCAAAGGAATCGGTTTCACTGAAATACATGTAGTGCGTAATTGTGATCGTGCTCTTGCGAACTTCGATACGATTCAGGGAGTTCTTCTCAGCTTCTCGACCCCGACCTCGGCGTGATGTAGTGGTGCCACTCTGAACAATGATGATGCCCCGGTCGCGATGTTTGCCTGGATAAAAATCAAGCGAGTTTCCGACGTAGGCACGATGCAGATGACCGCCGAGAATCATTTCCACATGCAGTTCTTCAAATCGCCCTATCGCACGCCTGGCTTTAGGCATGGCGCTGTCCCGCAGATAGTCGGGCGCCGGCGCAAAGTGGTGATGAGCCACCACGATGCGAATCGCTTCAGGTGGCGATTCAAGGAACAGTTTTTCACAGCTGTCGAGTTGAGATTTGAAGATCCGGCCGTTGCTGATCGCGGTATGCGGCGCTGTGGAATCCAGCCCCACGATAGTTGCCTGGGGCAGTGTCAGGACCGGATTGAGATCCTGAGAAATAATCTCCTGATACAGCCTGTGCGGGGCCGTCATCCGCTCGTAGACTCGATACAACGGAACATCGTGGTTCCCGGGGATGACAAGTCGTGGAACGTCAGGAAGTTGCGACATGAACTGTTTTGCCGCTTCAAACTGTTCTCGTTTCGCTCGCTGTGTCAGGTCACCGCTGACAATCACGACATCCGGTTTAATCTGCGGCGCGATGCGTAATGCTGCTTCCCCAACGTGCGGAACATACGGAGGTCCAAAATGCAGGTCTGAGATCTGCAGGAGTGTCAGCAGAGGTTCTTCTGTGCCAGTCACGGTACGAACGCCTTTGGTCAATGGGATCGACTTTGAAACTGTCGTTGCACAGGCTGACGTTTTGTTCTGCAACCGCCGCACGACTTTCGATAAACAAACGACGAGTCGCAAAACAGATGCCAACGGAGCTTACACAGGATGATCTTCAAACGGTGAATTTGTCATTAAACGCTTCGACCGTCGGTGTTTAGGGATTTTGTCGAGGCAACTAAGGCTGCGGGAAAGCCCGCGGAAAAGTTTCCCTTCAACCAATTACGTCACTCAGACCGTCTTGACGAATCCAAGGCTGTCAGGGATACATCCGGGATCGCCCCGTTCAAGGAAGCAGCTGCATGAAAGGACTCCATAAACGCATTCTTGCGTCGTTCGTGCTTGTCGCCATTGTAGCAGTTTTGGGGCTGATGGCTCGACAGTTTACGTCGCTTGAATGGCTGGTCACCCAGGAATCGGAGCTGAGATTACGGATTCAGTCGTCGCCTGGAATCGCGTGGCTGATTGGTTTTGTGGTCTGCCTGTGCCTGTCGCTGATTCCGGGAACGTCCGGGAAGTCGGTGATTTTCGGATGGTTGTACGGTTTCTGGATGGCTCTGCTGCTGGTCGATTTTGCGATGACGGCTGCAGCCATCGTCACCTTTTTTGCCAGCCGCTTTTTGTTCCGGGAAACCATTGAGGCTCGCTTTGGAATGCATCTGGTTCGTCTGCGGAAAAAGCTGGAAACAGAAGCCGCATTTTATCTGCTGATGCTGCGACTGCTCCATACTCCGTTCAGTTTTGTCAATTACAGTGCCGGTGCGACAAATGTGGTTTCGCCCCGAACGTTCTGGTGGACCACTCAGTTGGGCCTGTTGCCCGGAACCATAATTTTTGTGTTTGCGGGTACCCGTATTCCGTCGTTGTCGCTTGTGGTCGAACATGGACCGCTCGCGCTGCTGGATCCTGTTTTGTTTGCCGCACTGCTGGCGACCGGTTTGTTGCCGCTGCTTTGCAGAGTTTCTGCCCGGGTAATGCGGCGGTGGTGGACTCGACGGCATGAGGATTGCAATTCTTCCGGAGACATCACTTTTACGGAGTACTAAATGCCGGAGCCGAATGCCGCACTGTTTTGGGCGATCGTCGCCATTTTTGGTGCGCTCACGCTGGGCACACTCGTGCGGATTGTCGCGCTTCGTAGGGCGACTGAAGAACTGGTTCAGTCTCGGTTCGGAAGTTTGAAAACATGGTGGAGTCTCGCAGGTGTGCTCGCGGTTGCTGTTCTGAGCGAAGAAGTTGGCATAGCCCTAATGCTGGCTGCAGTGGCAACGTTGTCAATCAAAGAATACATCCGGCTGGTCGGCGCGTCGGTATTGGGCAGTCGTTCTGTTGCGGTCACCTACCTGTTCGTGGAGGTCTACTATCTGGCGTTGCTGCTGGGGCAGCATGAACTTATGCGGCAGGCCGCGCCTGTGTTGTTTGTCGTTGT
>JBDNHX010000292.1:0-10894 GCA_041688565.1 Planctomycetaceae bacterium | reverse complement strand
TGCCGGTGTGCCGCCGTCGTTCAGAATGGCAGGCTTCTCTGGGGCCACAGGTTCAGACGGTTTTTCACCAAGAAGTGATTCGTCAAATTCCACTTTCACCAGCAGGTAGCGGCGAGGGCCCGCTTCAGGATCTGCAGGTTTGTCGTCCGGCTTTTCTTCGCCTTCCGTTTTCTTCGCTTCGTCTGTCTTCTTCGCTTCGTCTGTCGGCGTTTCTCCATCGGCAGGCGCGGTTTCGTTGAGCCCCGTTTCAATGTCCTTGGCTGTACCGCGGGCAATTTCTCCAAAGTAGAGTGTGTACTTGACCCCGTTGTTTGTACCGGCGACCAGTTCCCCTTCGTTGGAAACCAATTTGACTTCTTCGCTGGCGTCTCGAGCAATATAAAAGCCCTGACGCTGCATGTCCGTCTGCAGGACTTTCTGCAGCAGTGGATTTCCGGCGACTTCCCGAGTCACTGTCAGGTCAGCATTCAAACCCGCCGGCTTGGGACGGACGCCGACGATTTTAAGCTGATCCAGATTGCGGGTAATGTCTGTGACGGCGGCTTCCTTCAGAGATTCAACGTTGAGATCCAGACCGGCCATTGCCCATTTATTGGCGGCCGCGTCTTTTGCAAATTCAAAGATATCGCCCTTCACAATAGCGCCCTGTTCCTCGTCCACTGAATACTGATCGACGACGACTTTGACGATGTCGTTCTGGTTCAGCTTCAACAGATCGGGTTCAATCCAGTCGGAGAATTTTGCAGAGAGATCAGAATCCAGCTGAGCAATGAAGACCGGATTTTTTTCGGGTTGTCGAACATAAAAGTGCTTGCTGCGACCCTCAACGGCCTTGCCCACAATCAGATCGACAAGTGCATTGCTGCTGGTGTCACGAAGAGTGATGCGAGTGCCGCGAGCTTCGTCCTTTTCTCCATCGGCGACCGCAGTGGCTTCTGCCGATGGGTCTTCGACTCCGTAGCGTGCCCAGTCGTCTTTGCTGCGACTCTGCACAGCCGTCTTTCGGATCCCGATCAGCGACGCTGCTGTTTTGGCAAGACGCTCCGCTGCTTCGGCCGGATAGTCGTGGTGCGACGGAATGACCCACAGGCCTTTTTCATTCTGCCGAACAGAAAACGAAATGGGCTCTTTGGATTCGGCGTCGTACTTTACAACGCTCAGTTCCAGAGCCTTCAGCGGGTCTTTGAAGTCCGTAAAGAATTCCTGACCGACGTCAGAAAAGCCTTCAATCGAGGCCGGTTGATTGGCGTAACGAACACCCATCGCGGCAACAGCAGCAACAGCGGCCACTCCGACGAAAACCAAAGTTCGACTTGTCGCGTTCATGGAATAACCTGGTTCAACAAAAGTATCGATAGACGAAGGGCCGGAGCTTTCGATTGCATTCAGAAGGTTCACGTGTCAGCAAACCCTGCGACCGAAGGCCATCAGCACAATGCGGGTTGTTAACTCTTACGACGATTAGGATTGATCGACTGCTGCTCGGCCAGATTTCTGAGGCCAAGGAACAGCATGCCCAGACAAACCGGCAGAATGGCCGGAATGATACAGGCCACAATCTTGACAGTACTTTCCACTCGGCGAATCTCGCGCTTCATTTCCAGCCCCGATTTTCGCACGCGGGAGTTCAGTTGACGTTCCAGCTGTTCCTTCTGAAGTGCCAGCTGTCGATTCAGCTGCTGTTCTTTCTGCTGCATCTGAACGTCCTTGCTGCGAGCATCCAGCTGCGGGTTGTCTTCGATCTTCTTGATCTCCGCACGCAGTTCTTCTTTAGCCTTCTTCAGCTGTTCGTCCATCTGATCCTGAGCTTCTTTTTCTTCCTTATTCAGGTTCTTTCGCATCGAGCTGGTTCGGTCTTCAACGAACTTGAGCGTTCGCAGACTGGCTCGACGAGACCGAAGCGGGATGAAAGTTTCATCCCCGGCCAGTGCATCCACCGCATTCAGCACGAAGGTCACATTGTCGAACTTCACGCCCAGCATGCCGCGGTTTCGTTCCAGAAAGAACCAGTCGGTAATCATGTCGATGTCCGAGCAAAGAATCACATTCAAAGGGGACTCTTTGGAAGTGTTTCGAATACGTGCCGCGATGACATGGGATTCAGTGTCATCTCGACGGCGAGGACTTGGATTGATCTCAACAGCCTGCGATGCAGAAAATGGATTGAACGACGGGGCTGTGTAGTCACTCCAGTCCAGCAGACCGGATTCCCGGCTGGTGCGAAGGAGCGGAATAAAATCCTGATCCTTTCGACCGGCACGATCCATGATCGTGCCTGGATACAGCATCACCAGATCCTGAAGACTTTCCGTAACTTTGCTCTCGGAGGAAAACGGGGATTCCTGATTGCCGGTTCTAGAGACGAAGACATACTCCGGAGGCAACGTCCCGAATTCATTGTGCGGGTTACTGCGGTCGTAGGTGATCTGACCGTTGTCCCACTTCACGTTCAGCAAAGACATCAGAGAAGTGGCTTCACCCTGATCGGCCTTTTGTTCTGGGGGCGGTCCGCCACCAAACATTCCACCGCCTCCGCCCGGTTTTGGTAGGCGAGGTGCCATCGAAAGACCGGCCTGAGTCTGGAACACGAACGGACAGGGGTCATCAAAAATAAGCGTCGGCTTACCGGCCTTCACATATTCAACCAGATTGTCCATCTGCGGCTGCGTCAGAGACGATGGCATGATCGCCAGCAGGACGTCAAAACCTTCCGCCGCCTCTTCGTCTTTGCTCTCTGCGTTCTTCGTGTCCTCGGAGCCCTCAGGCTTTTCTTCTGCTGCAGGCTTGTCCTGGGCCAGAATTGGTTTCGATGGATTCACGGCGATGACTTTGTACTGCTTTTCGAGCTCACGAACAATCTCCCACTTCCCGCCGCTTTCACCTTCGGACATCGCCTGAGCGTCGGTCAGAAGTACGCCCACGGTCAGACGTTTTTCCTGAGACACGGTTCGCAGGGATCGAGTCAGTTCATACTCGATTGGCAGACCCTTACCGAAGAAAGGGATCACAAGTTCGTCTGTGGAACTCTGGATGAAGGCGCCGAGAAACACGTCCGCTTCTTCGCGTTTGCCATCACGTTCGTATTGCAGACGAACAGGTTCAATCCCCAGAGCTCGAGCCTGTTCAGCTTCTTCGCTGAAGGGTTCCACCTCGATATCACGCCAGGTGATCGCACTGCCGCTGCTGATTTCGAATTCTCGAAGCAGTCCTCGCAGCTGTCGGCGAGTCTCCACATAATCGCCAGGTACATCCGGGCTGATAAACGACTGGATCGTGATCCGCTGCGTTTCCTTCAGGCCCAGCACCGTATTTTTCGTTGCCTCCGACAACGTGAAGAGGTTCTCTGCCGAAAGGTCAGCTCGAACCGGATACGTCCAGAAAATTGCCATCAGGCTTACGGCCGTAACTAAAAGGCAGACGGTGCGAACTGCAAACTGCGCCCCCATGCCAACCTGTTTGCTGGCCGACCAGCGTCGTTTGGAAATCACAATCAGGTTCAGATACAGCATCACCGCCGCGAAGAACGAGAACCACGCGATGCCAGACAGCGGCAACACTCCGACACTGAAGTCCTGCAACTGCTGCTGCAGGCTCATGGAGGCCAGTCGATTGCGCAGCTCGTAAAATTCGCCAGTGGCCCCGAACACGCCGTAAACCCACTCGACGACGTTGGTCACGTAGTACAGCATCACCGGTACACAGCAGAAGACGACCCCCAGAACGAAGGCCACCGTTGAGCTGTTGGTTAACGACGAAGCCAGCATGCCAGCGGTCAGCAGGGCAGCGCCCGCCAGCCAGTAACCGGCATAGCTGCTGAACACGGCCCCGGAATCTGGCGATCCCAGCCAGATCAGAACCAGAACATTCACCAATGAACATGCCAGGGCCACTGTGTAAACGCCGAGAACCGCCAGATACTTTCCGGCCAGCACTTCGACTTCTGTAGATGGCATGGTGAACAGCAATTCGTCTGTCCCCAGCTTTTTCTCATCGGACCAGGCGGACATCGTGATCGCGGGGATCACGAACAGCAGCAGCCAGGGAAAGCCCTGCGTCAGCTGATCCAGGTTGGCCTGATTGGCAGCGAAGAACGCGGCCGAAAATGCCATGGCAGCCGATGCCACACAGAAGACAAGAATGAAGAGGTATCCGAGAATCCCGGAGAAGTAACTGCGGAAATTCCGCTTGGCTACTGCCAGAATTACATGACTGCGAAACATGAACACACCTTCGCTCTGAATAAAATCTCAAATCTGTAGGAAGGACATTTCTGTCCGTCGAGTCTGCCTGTCGTGCCTGACGCCGTTTCAGAAAGCTCAAGCCTGAAAGCTCGCCTTCTGGCTGAATTTCAGGCGGATTCGGCCGTCGGCTTATGCCGCACTATGAGTCAGTTTGCGGAACTGCTGTTCCATATCCACTTCGTTACCACCCAAATCGGAAGTCGGTCCGTCAAACACGACTCGCCCATTATTGACCATCACCACGCGACTGCAGACGGCACGAACTTCCTGAAGAATGTGCGTTGAAAGCAGGATGGTCTTTGTCTTTGCCAGCTCAAGAATCAGATCTCGAACCCCATGAACCTGGTTTGGGTCGAGACCGCTGGTGGGTTCGTCGAGAATCAGCACGTCTGGATCATGCAGCATCGCGTGAGCCATGCCGACACGCTGGCGAAAACCGCGAGACAACTTAGAGATCGGCTTCCGCCAGACTTCCGCGAGCGAACATTTTTCAGAGACCCAGGCCATTCGGCTGGCCAGCAAATCGCCTTTCAGCCCGCGAACTTCGCCCATATACTGGAGCAGACTTTCCGGTGTCATCTCCACATATAGCGGGCCATTCTCCGGCAGATAGCCCAAATGTTCGCTGGCAGCGATGCGATTTTCGGCGACGTTGAAGCCGGCCAAAAATGCTTCGCCGCGGCTGGGCGACAGAAACCCGGTCAGCATTTTCATGGTTGTACTTTTCCCGGCACCGTTCGGCCCCAGAAAAGCACAGACCTGTCCTTTGGGTACGGAAAACGTGACGTCCCGAGTGGCCGCAAATTCGCCATAAAATTTGCTCAGCCCGCGGGCCTCAATCATGACATCAGACGAAGCTTTGGAAGTCGAACTCATGAGCCCTTTTCTCTGTCTGCTGGTCAGTGGCCTGGATTCACGTGGTATCGTGTTCCAGGAATCATTAAATGTTTCTGATGCCGCACTCAGCTTCATTCCGGAAAATTTTCGGAACTCGCAAAGGCTGCAATTTCTCTGAACTGCCACGCATCGTCGCGACTTTGGTCAGGAATACAATCGAAACAACGCAGTTGCCAGGGAAGTCGCCTGCCACCGCAGCCATTGCTGCTCTGTAAAACGTGTTCCAATTCGTCCGGCATTTCAGGCACGAAACTGCCTTAACGGCAGCGGTCCGCGTTTTTCGTCGATCAGAATGCAAACTGTGTTCCAGTGCCAAATTGAGCCCGCTTGTCGAGGGCAGTTTCTTGCTCTAAATTGTGTGATAGCTTCAGGTTGAATCGAGCAGTAGACTGTCAGCCAAGTCAACAATCCGGTTCATCGCTGGAGAAATGGCGGCAGTCCGGCAACAATCCGTGCCGCGCTGACTGGCTGTGGGTGCATGAACGTGGTGAGGTTTCATTGGCCGCGTGGTTGCTGACAGTCACATTTGTAGCGGAACGCGTCAAGCGTTTCGGTGATTGCGAACGAAAGGCACGTATCACGTATTCCGAAAGCCTTGGCGGCTTCCGCTACGACGATTCGCATTCAAAGTGAGTACCATTGGCCGTGTGCTGGCTGTTCTTTGTAATGGCTCGCCCGGCCGATTGATGACCGTATTCCAGAAATCAACTGAATCCATTTAATCCCGGAGTTGTGTTCTCATGCCACTGTTGGGTGTCAACATCGACCATGTCGCTACGGTCCGTCAGGCTCGGCGAACTAACGAACCGGATCCCGTTCATGCGGCCGTGCTTGCCGAGCTTGGCGGCGCCGACTGCATCACCGTGCATCTGCGAGAAGATCGACGTCATATTCAGGATCGCGACGTTCGGCTGCTGAAGGAAATCTGTCGTGTTCGTCTGAACCTCGAAATGGCGGTCTCGGACGAGATCACAAAAATCGCTCTCGGTCTGCGTCCCGAACAGGTAACTCTTGTTCCCGAACGCCGCGAAGAGATTACGACGGAAGGTGGTCTGGATGTGAAGACACATTTTCAGCGCATCCGCCAGTGTATCGATCAGCTGCAGGGGGCCGGGATCATGGCCAGTCTGTTTATTGATCCGGATGTTGCTCAGATCGAAAAGGCCAAGGAGCTTGGCGTGGAGGCCGTCGAATTGCACACCGGTGCTTATGCGGATGCCAAAACTCCCGAACAGGTGGAGATCGAATTCGACAAGCTGCGCGAGGCCGGACAATTCGCCAATGCTCAGGGACTGAAGCTGAATCTGGGGCATGGCTTGACCTATCGGAATGTTCGCCGAGTCGCGGAAATTCATCGCGTCCATGAACTGAACATTGGACATTCGATTATCGCGCAGTCGATCCTCGTCGGTCTTGAACGTGCCGTGCGGGAAATGAAGCAGCTGGTGACGTTGTAATGACGCATCCTGCATCAGTGAAATTTCAAATTTCAAATTTCAGATCTGAATTATTATGCCTGGCAACTCCTTCGGAAAGCTGTTTCGCATCACAACGGCTGGCGAAAGCCATGGGCCGGGTAATGTGGTCATCGTTGACGGAGTTCCGCCCGGGCTTCCTTTGAGCGTTGAAGATCTGACGCCCGATATGCGCCGCCGACGTCCAGGCCAGAGCCCGCTCGTGACTCAGCGGAAAGAAGACGATGAGCCCGAAATTCTGTCCGGCGTTTTCGATGGGCGCACCACGGGCACCAGCATTGCAATTCTGATTCGGAATGCCGATCAACGCAGCGGCGATTATTCTGATATCAAAGACAAGTACCGCCCGGGTCATGCAGACTATACGTTTGATGCTCGCTACGGCTTCAGGGATTATCGCGGCGGTGGTCGCAGCAGTGCTCGTGAAACCACTGCCCGAGTCGCCGCGGGAGCGATTGCGAAGAAGCTGATTGCTCAGGAATTCGGCGGTCAGGTGATTGGTTACGTCAGTCAGGTCGGGCCTGTTAAAGCGTCAATCGCCAATCCGGAACTGGTGACTTTGCAGCAGGTCGAAACACTGCCTGACGGTTCGCCGAATTTTGTGCGCTGCCCGGATTACGTCGCCGCGGAAAAGATGGTCGCGCTGATTGACGAAGTGCGTCGCGACACAGATTCCATCGGCGGCATTTCAGAAATTGTCGCCACGAATATTCCGGCCGGCCTGGGTGAACCGGTCTTTGATAAGCTGAAGGCCGATCTTGCCAAAGCTCTGTTCAGCCTCCCCGCTGTTCTGGGTGTAGAATATGGCAACGGCTTTGCGTGTGCCGAGCTGCGAGGCAGTCAGAACAATGACATCTTCACTTCTCGACAGACTCGCGCAGGAACAGAGATCGCCACCGAGTCAAACCGCCACGGCGGCATGCTGGGCGGCATCAGCTCGGGGATGCCGATTTTGCTGCGAGCGGCGATCAAGCCAACCAGCAGCCTTGCGAAGGAACAGGCCACGGTGACTCGCGATGGCCAGCCAACAACGATTCGCACAAAGGGCCGACATGACCCCTGTCTGCTGCCTCGCTTCGTTCCGATGGGAGAAGCCATGGTCGCGATCGTGATCGCAGACCACTGGTTGCGATGGAAGGCGATTCGCAAGTAGTGGCTTTGCTGCCGAAAACAGCGGACGTCAACTCAGTGATGCGACATGGCATTCCAGTCGCCTCTACACCGCCGCGGTAATCACCATTTCGACACGACAAGTGTTGCCAAGTCCCGCCTGCACGCACGCTCGGACCGGCGTGTGGCCGCGAGGCACCCACGCATCCCAAAGTTCATTCAGGATTCGGCCGTGTTCGAGGTCCGACAGGTAGATCAAAATCTGTAGCAGGTTTTCGCGTGAGCTTCCAATCTGGTCCAGCGTGGCGTTGATCTGGCTGAGTACTTGAGCAACCTGGCCCCGAGCATCCTGAGTCATGTCATCCGCCACTTCCACCCAGTGCGCCACGCCGTTGTGAATGACGATGTCTGACCATCGCGGTGAATCGCCGATACGCTGAATTTGGACCATGATCTGCACCTGCGATTCGATATTTGAAATTTCAGATTTGAAATTAAAACATTTGAAATTTGTTAAGGATCGCTCGATCAATAGGTGTCCTATACTCGCCTTTCGCTCCGCGAAAGGCGACTGTTATCTCTCGAGCGATCCTGAGCGACATCACCAATGTTCCACGGGCCCATTGGGAACTTTGATGAGAGCCGTCGGGATCTCACACAGGCGTTCTCCGTGCCGACGTCGGATCTGTTCCACAATCTCGTCAAACTCGGCAAACGATTCGAACCGTCGCAGCCGGTCTTCCAGATCTTCCGGAATACCGAGCCGAGCCCCATACCAGGCCGCAAACTTGCGGAACATCAGGCACGCGAAGTCATCGTGCTGCTCGGCCATGAGCGAAAAATGAGCGGCCAGGAAATCGATTTGTGCATCCCGTGATGGCTCAAACGGGATCGCTTCTTTGTGCAGCAAACTTTGAATGCGCCGAAAGATCCAGGGATCCAGCATCGCACCGCGCCCGATCGCGACCGCCGCACAGCCGGTGTCGGTCATCATCGAAAGTGCTTCCTCCGGAGTCCTGACGTCTCCGTTTGCGATGATCGGCATGGAACTGACGGCCTGCACCGTCTGGCGAATTGCTTCACGATTCACAGTTCCATGAAAGCCCTGCTCGCGTGTGCGACCATGAATCGTCACGGCGGCGACTCCGATGTTCTCTAACGCGACCGCCAGCTCAGGTGCGGTAATCATGGACGAGTCCCAGCCGAGTCGCATCTTGACCGTGACGGGCAGATCAGTTGCCTCAATCACACGACTGACCATCTCGACTGCGCCGTTGACATTGCACATCAGCCTCGCCCCGCCGCCGGAGCTGTTCACCTTCGCCATCGGACATCCCATGTTGATGTCGATGGCTTCGTAGTCATGAGCCTTCAGCCAGCGAGCCGCCTTGACCAGATCCTTCGTTTCGCCGCCAAAGATCTGTACAGACAGAGGCCGATCTTCGTCACACGTCTGCACAAGATCCATCGACTTCGGACGTTCGGACCAGAGCATCGAAGCCAGAACAAGATCGGTGGTGGCGAGCCCCAGTCCGCCGGTTCGACGCAGCACAAGACGAAACGCCAGCTGGGTGTAGCCAGCCAGCGGCGCGAGAAAGAACCTTGTGGCCAGTTGCCGCGTGCCAATTTCAATGGGTTCCGCGGCAGACAGCAAAGGATTGTGTGTGGTGGTGTGATGACTGGCTCGAGTTGTATTCTGCGAATCGTCCGTCATGTCCGGTAACTCTGCCAGCCCAGTTGTTTGAGTCCATCGATCACTTCCATCATTGGCAAGCCGATGACATTGGTCAGGCCGCCTTCCAGGCCTGTCACGAAGGAGGCCGCATGTCCCTGAATCGCATAGCCACCGGCTTTGCCGGTGGATTCCGCGGTGGTCACGTACCACTCCAGCAGCTCATCACTGACATCGCAGAACGTGACCTTCGATCGCACGATGAAATGAGCTCTGGCGTTGTCCCGCGAAATTCGTACGCCGGTCCAGACTTCATGAGTTCGGCCCGACAGCCAGTTTCGGAACCACAGTCGAACATCGTCGGCCCATTGTTCCGGGCCGGGCTGACCAAGAACGCAGCGTGCCCCGGCGTCATTCTGAGCGACCACAATCGTGTCGGCCACAACCACAAACGGTGGTGTCGCGAGGTCTGTTCGTTGTGCAAGCTGCCGGCAGATGTCGGTGTGCTTCAGCAGAGTGATTTCATGGAGCCGTTGTTCAATACTGATCTGGTTGTGAACATCGGAGAACCCCGGTTCGTCGGGAGACGATGGCGGAAGAATCAGGAGTTGTTCGTCACCGACAAACGATCCCAGCAGTTCGCGTCGCCGCGGTGATCGGGAGCCCAGAACAATCCGGGGAAGAGATTCAGATGTTTCGTCGTGCTTGTTCATCAGCGAAGCGAGAATTGAGGTTGTGATTGCGGGCGAAAGAAAGCCGTGCGATTCGATTTGGAATTCGAACGGATACCGTATCATGGTAGCAGTTCGCATCGACTTTGGGATTCCTTAAAGTCGTGAACTCACATTCCTGCGAGAATCCTTGCGTCACGCGAGGCCGTGTGAATAAACAGTCGGCATGTTTTGCCTTTTCTGACCCGGACATTTTTATGACCGAAGAACTGACCGCCTTTCATGAAGCAGGGCATGCGTATGCCGCGATTTATGTCGGTGCGCGAGTCCAGTCGGTAACGATTGACCCGGACAACGATGATGGCCCACAGCGAACGGGGGACACTGTTATCCTGTGGAACCGGCGGCGATTTTCTCAACGGGACATGGCAGAGAAAGCCGCCTGGGTCGCTCTGGCAGGTCCGGTTGCCGAGATGGTTTATTCTCAAAAGCCATTTCATCCGGCCGGCGTCGCCGAATGGCGGCAGGACTGGGAAACCGCGTTCGAATGTCTTGAGCATGTCGCCAGCGTTCAGCACCGAATGGCTCAGCTGGAGCGTTACACGATCGAACTGTATCAGGCGTTTCAGGATGACAATCACTGGGCTGCCATCGGAGCTATCGCCGACAGTCTGCTGGCTCACGAGACTCTGGACGAAGAAATGGTGCAGGAAATTGTGGAGCAATGGATGGGTGAAGCGTGAGTGACGGCCGATGGCGAAACAAGGCCCATACAAGCTCGAAGCGCCAGCGAGTGGGCCAGGCGGCGCTGCTGGCCCACTCGCTGGC
>JBDNHX010000291.1:0-18918 GCA_041688565.1 Planctomycetaceae bacterium | reverse complement strand
TGAAGACGATCAATTCGCGCCGTGCCTTTCGTGGTTAAAAACCGGGTGCCTTGACTTGATCATTTCGAAGACATTGAGAACCACGGAAGACACGAAATACACGAAAGAATCGCAAAGCACAAAGAGCTCCGGTCAGCTGCTGTGGTATTGCATCGCGATTCAGTGGGCACCGGTCTTCCTGCGTTTCCTTTCGTGATTTTCGTGCCTTTCGTGGTTGAAAAATTGTCTTCTGCATTTCAATCTTGTACGCAACAACTGGCGTCGTGAAGCTGCCAAACGTAAAGACCTTCGAATTGCAGCGTGGAACCACGAAGGCACGAAAGGCACGAAAATGTCGCAGAGCACAAAAGCCCCCAGCCCGCATCATGGCAGTCCGCCGACACAACCTCGTACGATCCGCGCGTGGACTTCGGATTGAATCAGGTTGAGAATGTGTACAATGACTTCGGTCAGCAGACGCATTCTTACCAGGAACACGGTGGGCTGGTGAATACATCCACAACACCGAAAGTGGAATACAGCTATGCGAACGGATCGCCCAACACGATTCGGATGACGGGATGGTGTATCCCGATGGCCGCAGCCAGGTTCAAAGTTACGGCACGCCATTGGCATAAACGACGCGTCCAGCCGTGTCGAATCGATGAAGTTCTCGGCCGAAGGTTTCAATCTGGTCGACTACCAGTGTCTGGGTTCCTCCGGATTCGTGAATGCGGCATCGGCTCAACCGGGCATTTCGTGGACGCTGATTGGCAGTGGCAATGACCCAAACACCGGCGACGTCTACTGGGGACTGGATCGGTGTGGCCGTGTCGACAATTGTTTGTGGAAGACATCCTCAACGACGCTCGCTCAGATTCAATACGGCTACGACCGAGCGTCCAATCGCACTTGGCGAAAGGACGGAGTGCTCAGTGGTTACGATGAACTGTATTCGTATGACGGTCTCTATCGTCTGACCGATCAGCAGCGAGGCACCCGGAATCGCAGGTTGGAACCACGAAAGGCACGAAAGACACGAAAAAGTGGCAATGCACAAAGAACGCCAGTCAGAACAATTGAAACAAAATCGCGATTCACGTCCTCGTCTCTTTTCCCGGCGATGCCTTTCGTCAATTTCGTGCCTTTCGTGGTTGAAAAACTCTGTTCTACATTCTCCACCATTTTGCACACGACCTATCGCAGGCTGTTCCGACAAGAGCGAGATCGAGCTGGCAACATGGTTGGAGAATCGCAAAAAGGGAACATTGTGATTTATAGGAAAGTAGAATGTCCCCTTATTGCCATTCTGTGGTAACCGGATGGGCTGGTTATTCCGATCGAATTGATCAATGTCGCTGCAGAATATGGCATCGTGATTTCGAGCATCCTGCACTTCACCTACCCTAATGAATACGAGTCGTAGGCCGCCATCAGCGCTCGGTCAATCGCGGAGCATGAAAACGCTTTCTCCTGCGGTACACCGAGTCTTCATGACCGGTGCAGGCACGGTTCAGACCGGTTCTGCCAGTGATTTCGAAACCCTCTCCGCCGGTTATCGCTGGGACGGCGATTCCTCGCTGATGTATTACGTGAGGAATCGATTCCTGCTGCCCTTGCCTGGGACTTGGACTCGGAGGGATCCGCTGGGATACCTTGGTGACGGCATGAGCCTATAACCACACCCACTCCGACGACACCGAGATCGCAGCAAGTGCAGCATTGGCACGGCTGAGGCAGAGCCTGGAGTGTGAGCACACTCTGATCTGGCGACGAAAGTAGTTTCTTGTTGTTCGTTTGCTCAATTTGGAGAATGCCCTTTGCACGGCGTTGATTGACGACCAAAGAAGGACCTTCCTGAAAATCGATGGTGTGAAGATGTATTGACGCGGGAAGTTGGCCGATTTTTTGTTATCCTGAAGCGAGTTATCGTACAAGACCTCTCCTGCTTGAGTTGATGTCCGGAGTCAACCATGATTATTCAAAAAGAATATAAATTTTACGCTGCTCACCGTAACGAGACGCTGATGGACAAGTGCAGCAATCTGCATGGCCATCGGTACGGGCTGCGTTGCTTTTTTGAAGTGGAGCGAGACGGTGACATCAGCACTCTGTTCGGAGCCTTCGATGAAAAGGTCGAACCGTGGCTGAAGTCGCTGTACGATCATGGAATGCTGATCAACATTAACGATCCTCTTTATGAAACGCTGAAAGACCATTGCCGGCGAACGGGTGAAAACTTCAAGCTGAAGCTCTTTAACGGCCCGACCAGTGTCGAAAACCTGGCGGGGATGATGTTTACTGAAATCACAGAAATGGGATTCCGCCTGTCTCACATCGAAGTTCGCGAAACCGATTCGTCTGTGATTTCATATTCGCGAGAAGACTGGATTCGCGACAATCGCTACTTCGCCTCAGTTCGCAGCCCGGCAGTCCCGTCAGTCGCTGCTGCTGACGGTTTGAACGGGTCCTGCGGCATGCCGTAAATCACTCTTCCATTGGTTTTTGCGCAGCTCCTGCAGATTCGCAACTGTGTCTGATTCTGCTCAGTTGGGGCAAACAGATCAGGCGAAATAAAAATGAAAGCCCGACACTTTTGGTGTCGGGCTTTCGTCAGTTTTACTGCTTGCCTTCGGTGCGTTTTGACCACCATGGCAGGCCCACACCGCCGTCCATTGTCAGGGTCGTGCCTGTCATGTAAGACGCTTCCTCGCTGAGAGTGAAGCAGACGCCGTGAGCCATCTCATCGGCGGAGCCCATGCGGCCCATCGGTAGTCCCTGTGCGCCTTCGTTCAGCTGCTCTTCCGTGAAGAATTTGCGTTCGCCTGGCGTGTCGATCCAGCCCGGGTGGAAGACGTTGACGCGAATGCCGGACTTCACCAGTTCAATCGCGGCTGTCCGTGCCATGTGATCGATTGCCGCCTTGGACATGTTGTAGGCCATGGCGGTTGGAAACGGGATGATGGCGTGTGGTGAACTGATCACAGTGATCGCGCCTCCCCTGCCCTGTTTCAGCATCTGCTGAGACGATGCTCGAACGCCATGAAGTGCGCCCCACATGCTGACTTCGATGGTCCGGCGAAATCCGGCCATGTCCGCTTCCACCATTAACTGCCGGTCGCTGTAAACAGCATTGGAAACGAACAGATCCAGACTTCCGAAAGCATTGACGGTCTGCTGAACCATGTCTTCCACGGCGCTCAGGTCAGAAACGTCGCAGGCCACAACAAGAGCCTTGCGGCCCATCTTGCGAATGGTTTCCGCGACTTGCTCCGCCTGAGTAACGCTGGAACTGCAGTTGATTGTCACATTTGCTCCGCCGCGAGCCAGGGCAATGGCCACAGAGGCCCCGATCCCTTTGGATGATCCCGTGACGAGCGCGTTTTTACCTTCGAACTTGTAATCCATAACCAACCCTGAATGATGTTTTGACAAAGTTATTGTGCGTGATACCGTTGCTTTAAGGAGTTGCGGCAGCTTCGCATCTTCGTGCCAACGTTGTGGCTCGTCAATTGACGGTTTCGGTTGAGCGAAATCTGGAATCCCGCTGGGACGAAACCGAGGTGCCCTTGCCGGTTGTCGATTTAGTGAGCCGCAGACCACTTGCCGGGAAGCTATGTTCGCCGCAAAAACGACATTCCGAGACACGCCAGTGTGATCAGCAGACATGCGGCAGCAAACCAATCCCCCAGTTGAACATACATAGACGTTCGTGGGTCGAGCGGAAGCTGTCCAAACACAATTCCGGAAAACTGTCGCCGCCAAACGCCGGTCTCCGGATCGCGCATCCCGGCCACCGGAGTAAGTTCCGGAGTCAGTCCCTGCAGGGGCTCGCTCATCATCAGAATCTGATCGGGCTCACGAATTTGTCCGTTGCCATCAATAAAGGCCGAGATGCCACCATTTACACAACGCACCATGGGAGTTCGTGTTTCAACACATCGAAAGGCAGACGTAATCAGGTGCTGATCCAGTTCGCTGGAACCATGAAACCACGCGTCGTTGGTCAGGTTGACCAAAGCGTCGCATTGACGGCCATCGATGTCTTTCTGGTTCGCCATGCGTCGCACCAGATGCGGAACGGTATCTTCAAAGCAGATTAAAGGAGCGATTCGGAACCCAGCATATTCAAACAGCTTCACATCCGTGCCAGCATCAATTCCAAAGTTGGCACCGAATGGTGTCAGGTCCGTCAGCCAGGGAAACAGATCTCGTAAAGGAATGTATTCGCCGAACACAACCCTGTGTATTTTGTCATAGCGACCGGCATAGCCTACATCAGGTCGAGCGAACGCGGCCGCGTTATAAACTCGCAGCCAGTCTTTTTCAGCAACCATGGCTTCAAGCCCCATCACGATCGCAGCACCGCAGGCCTGAGCATCATTGGCCAGCCGCGTTTGAACTTCGCGACTTCGAAAGGGCTCGGCAAGGATTGATGCCTGATTACCATAATCACGAACAACGTCTGCCGGGATCTGTGAGAGAATGTCTTCGTCAGTCACGCCCTCCGCCGCACTTTGTTCTGGCCAGGAGAACATCGTCTCCGGCCAGACGATGAAGTCGGGCTGAAGTTTTACCGAACTTCGCATCAGTGCATCGTGAACTCGGTATCGAGTCACCGTCTGGTCCCGATCGTGTTTCACTTCCGGCGTAAAGTTACCCTGAATCAGTGCAAAGGCGGGCCCCGGCGGAAAAGCGTCGGGACTTGTTTTTCGCAAAGTACCATAGAGGCAGCATGCGGCTATCACGGTGACCGCGACAATCAAAGGGAACCGCGATGCTGCGGCATGTGGCGGTTCTGAAGTTTCCAGATTCCATTTCTTCAGCAGAGAGAGCGGAACCTGTTCGGCGAGTGCTCCCGAGACCAGGGCCACCACAAACGTGATTCCGTAGGCGCCAACCACATCGGAGATCTGGATCAGGCTCAGCCATCGATATTGGGTGTGGCCAAGGTAGTACCAGGAAAAACCGGTTAACAGGTAGGCTCGGGCATATTCCAGGGCTGTCCAGACAATCGGCACTGTCAGCCACAGCGGAATTCCGCGAGCGATGCATCGACGCCCGATCCAGACAAATGCGGGAAAATACAAGCCCACATAAATGGCCAGCGCCAGAAGCGCCAGATGCATGGCGGGATGGCCCAGCCGCATCCATTGCAAGGTGGCAATCGCCCAGACAACGGCGATCAGCCAAACTGTGGAAAGGCACATGGAAGGCAACGTTCGCAGTCGGAGCAGCTGGCACAGTGGTACCAGTGCGATCCAGGCCAGCGGCGCAAATTCCATGGGACTGAACGACAACCAGAGCAGCAGCAGGCTGACGGCTGTGAGAAGTGCGGCCGATCTTTTTGAGCCGGCTCGAGCGATAGGAGTCGCTTTTCCTGTGGCGATGATCTTCTGGACTTCAGGTCGAAGATGTGGCAACTGCTGATCAGCGGTAGAACTGGAAGTCATAACCATGCATCCTTGCAGAGGTCATCAGGAGCCGCCTGTAGCCGCTCATCAATTTGAGAGACCGAGCGATGCCTGTTCGTCTTAGCTGCCGCATTTTTGCTGCACAACACTCTGGCGTTTCAAGGACAGTTTGCCCTTTAGTAACGGCTGCAGAAAAGGCGGACCGTTTCCGGTCCGCCCTGTGTCCGCAATTCCGGCAGGTCAGGGAACGTGAGATCCCTGCTGATGCCGGGGAGTTTCGCCAGCTTACTTCGCGGCCTTTTTCAAGGCATCCACTTTGTCGGTGGCTTCCCATGTGAAGCCGTCACCAGAGCGTCCGAAGTGACCGCCTTCGGCAGTCTTCAGGAAGACAGGCCGACGCAGTTTCAGGTGCTCGATAATTCCCTTCGGAGTCAAAGGGAAGTGATCGCGAACCAGCTGCTCGATCTTGCTTTCCTCAATCTTGCCGGAGCCGAATGTGTCGACGCGAATGCTGACGGGATCGGCCACACCGATAGCATACGCCAGCTGAACTTCGCACTGATCGGCCAGACCGGCTGCGACAATATTTTTGGCCACATAGCGGCCCATGTAGGCGGCTGAGCGGTCTACCTTTGTGGCGTCTTTGCCAGAGAAAGCACCGCCGCCGTGTCGACCCCATCCGCCGTAAGTGTCCACGATGATCTTGCGGCCTGTCAGGCCCGTATCACCGTGAGGTCCGCCGATCACAAAGCGACCGGTTGGATTGATGTGATACTTCGTGTTCGCATCAAGCATGTTGGCCGGGATAACGTGACCAATCACTTCCTTCTTAACGAAAGAGGTGATCTCTTCCTGAGTCACTTCTTCGGAGTGCTGCGTTGAAATGACAATCGCTTCAACGCGGACAGGTTTCGTTCCGTCGTATTCAATCGTGACCTGACTTTTGCTGTCCGGACGAAGCCAGTTGACGACGCCCTTCTGGCGGACTTCCGTCAGGCGATTGATCAGTCGGTGAGCATAAGCAATCGGAACCGGCATCAGCTCTTCAGTCTGATTACAGGCATAGCCAAACATCAGACCCTGGTCGCCAGCGCCATCGCGGTCAACGCCCTGAGCGATGTCACCGCTCTGGCTGTGCAGAGCCTGAAAGATGCGGCAGCTGTCGGCATTGAAGCCGATGTCGTCGGAAGTGTAGCCAATATCGCGAATGACCTTTCGGGCCACGGCCACATAATCGATTTTGGCTGTTGTTGTAATTTCACCCGCAAGAACGACTAAATCCGTCGTGCAAAGTGTTTCGCAGGCAACGCGGGACATCGGGTCCTGAGCAAGCAATGCGTCCAGAATGCCGTCTGAAACCTGATCGGACACCTTGTCCGGGTGTCCCATGCTGACTGATTCACTCGTAAAAAAAAAGTTCGCCATTGTTGCCTGTACCTGAGGGTCGAAGAGTGACGTTCGAAGATTCTGATTGCACTTTCCTCGGCAAAACACCGAAAAAGCAGGCGGAAGTCTAGAAGACCGTCTCATCTGTCACAACAGAAAACGCGTTGCAAACACAAGTTGTGGATATTCAGGAACGCAGCTGTTTCGTTTAACAGGCGATTCTGCAGGAAGTCACTCAGCCGGAACTTAAGATTACCTGTTTTCAGGTTGGCGGCAGAAAGCCCGCTCGGCGACTCAATTTATCAGGAAAATGCAGAAATTAAACGACGCTGGGTGAGCTGCTCGTGTGTGTCCCCTGCTCTGCAGTTACTCTTCGCGTGGAGTTCTTGGGCGAGTGGCAGACTGAAAAATACATGTTGAGCCTGAGGCGCTAGCCGATTTCGTGCGGTGAAATCGGCTAGCGCCTCAGGCTCAAGTTCAATGGATTCGGTAAATTTGTTTCTGCCGCTCGCCTTATCGGATGCTCTCACTCAGTCAGCGGCAGTCCAGAGATCCTGTCGAGACGGGGATTATGTCGCGTCTGGGATCTGGTTGAGACCGGTATGGTGTTCGTCTGTTGATTTAATCGTAACCCGCTGCGTCAGCGAGGGATGTTGGCGAAAAAAAAAAGCGGGCAATTTTATCCCTCACTGACGTGTCGGGTTGTGAAAACCCATTAAATCAACAGCCCGGTGTGCCAGCGTTCCAATTTGCGAACTTGTCACACCTGATTCAAAGTCGCCAGCAAATCGTGGGGTGTGACAATCGCATTTAAAGGCACACCAACCACGGCTGAAAGATCCCGCTGCGAGCGGCGTCTGCCAAAGTAGTTTCCGGCGATTTGTTGTGCATCGACGAGGCTGATAGTCTTTGCAACAGGTGCGGCGGTCAGCTGGCATGTCTGGCAACCTTGATTTGCCCGAGAATAGTCGTCTGTTCGGACCGCCCCGCGACCACACAGGAACTTGTGATAATGACGATCAGTGATCCACCGACGAGTGAATCAGAAGAGGCCGCCGACGCATCGCTTGCCGAAGAGACTCATGGCAAAACATGGACGCTCGTGACGGCGATGCTGGTCTTTGTCACGATCCTCGGGACTGTTTATCTTTATCTGTTCCCGAGGCTGTTTGGGGAACGAGTCTCTCCTGACGCGGCACTGGAGATTCTCGCTGTGTCGACCTCACCGAAAGAAGGATGGACGCGGATGCCATTGCCGGACGGCGGCCATTGCTTTGTCTCCGAAACGAGCGTTATGACGGCTCCGGATTTTTCCTTGTTTCGCGGTGACGGCCTGCAGACTCCGCCACGACTGACGCTCTATTTTTCAGAATCCGGGATTCAGCGGTATACGTCTTTTCAGGCTCAGGTTCAGTCGGGTTTGGGAGTTCTGCTGCCGAATAAGACAGTTGCCCTGACAACCGTCTCAGACTGGCAGCCGGATCGCCTGGTCATTTCAATTCCCGGTCTTTCTTCTGCAGATGCGAATGAAATCTTCGCACGCCTCACCGACTGAACTCTTATTGCTCTCCGATGAACGCTGAACCCTGCCAACTGCCCCTTCTTTTCTCGCATGTTCTTAACTGTTGTGGACTCAGAATGAAATCGCCCAACTCCGACTGGACCGAACGGCTGGCCATTGTAGAAGACATGGTCCGGTCAATCAGCCAGCAGACTGATCCGCAGGCTCTTGTCCGCACGTACGGAGAAAAGCTGCAGCAGTTGTCACCTGTTGAGCGGCGGATCTCGCTCAGCCGTCGCGGGCTGCAGTCGCCCTTTATTCGAATTACACGCAGCACAGCCTGGGAAGAGGAAATTGATCCCTGGTCGCAGCCACATCTTTTGCCGATGATCAGTGGCGGGATTCTTGAAAAGCTGGGTTATTCGAATCAGACGACCATCATCGATGATCTCGAAGTGGCGGCGGATGACCCGGCCTATGAATATCTCCATGGCTTCCGCTCGCTGCTTGCCATTCCCATGTACGACGATGGCGAGTCTCTGAATACGGTCGTGCTGCTGCAGCGGAAGCCAAATGCCTTTGCTCGCGATCAGGTGCCCGACCTTGTCTGGCGAACAAACCTGTTTGGCCGTGCGACAAGCACACTCGTTCTGAAGCGGCAGCTTGAAAAGGCCTATCGAGAACTGGATCGTGAACTGAAGACGGTCGCGCGCCTGCAGCGATCACTTCTTCCCTCAAAGATTCCTGTCGTCCCGCGCATGGACCTGACCGCCTACTATCAGCCGGCAAGTCGCGCTGGTGGCGACTATTACGATTTCTTTGAACTGCCCGATGGTCGCTGGGGAATTTTCATCGCGGACGTCAGCGGCCACGGGACCGCAGCCGCCGTCATGATGGCCGTGACGCATTGCATTGCCAATACGCACCCCGGTCCGGCGCTGTCGCCCGGAAAGGTGCTGAACTACGTCAATCAGCATCTTGCGGAGCAGTACTCCAGTCGCATCGAAACATTCGTCACCGCCTTCTATGCGGTCTATGACCCGCAGTCACGCAAACTGATTTATTCGTGCGCCGGACACAACCCGCCGCGTTTGAAACGCTGTGAGTCGGGACTGGTCATGCCGCTCGATAAAGTCAACGGGCTGCCGCTGGGCGTGTTGGAAGGTTCTGAATTTCCTGAAGCGTCGTTCTTCCTGCAGTTCGGCGATCAGATCGTGCTCTACACGGACGGAATCACGGAAACTCACAGTCCCACCGGCGAACTGTTTGGTGAGCACCGCATTGACGAAGTCCTGGCTCACTGCGGGATGGACTCACAAGAGTTGATGCAGACACTGGTTGATGCCGTCAATAAATTTGCCGACGGAATTCCGCCTCATGATGATTGCACGATCGTCGTCCTGCGCGCCACTTAAACAGCACAACACAGGGTACTTGATTAACGGTCCATCGATACGTTCGCGGGTAGCTTTCCACGGCTCGAAAAGTGTTGCTGACAAACGGGTAAATGTTTAAAAAGTTCTCTGATGAAAGGGACTCAATCCCACGACACGAACCATGACGAGCTGCGGCGATGAAGCAGTTGCAGGAAGCAGCCGTTATCGTCGGTAAAGCTGATCGCGTGGCAGACCGTCGCCCGGGGCCTCAATCGGTGGTCGGCCTGTCAGAATTCGATATAGGATCGCTCCGAGTCCGTAGACATCAGCCGCGGGTGATGCTGTACGCGTCTGACCAGTGGCCTGTTCCGGCGCCATGTAGCCGGGTGTTCCGATGATGTCTCCAACCGAGGTCGGATTTGAATCGGCCTGAAGATTTTTGGCCAGACCAAAGTCCATCACCCACGGCTGACCGGTCGTCTGCTCGATCAGAATGTTGGCAGGTTTCAGATCCCGATGAATGATGCCGTGTTCGTGAGCATCGGCAATCGCATAAGCCACCACGCGTAGCTTTTTGATGGCCTCGGTCGTTGTCAGAGCATTGCGTTGCAGCAACTTTTCCAGCGTGGCTCCATTGATGAACTTCATCACGATAAACGGTTCGCCGTTGATTTCACCGACCTCATACACCGGCACCACGGCAGCGTGTGCCAGTTGAGAGGCCGCATTGGCTTCGTGAAGAAATCGCTCAACATCCTGCGCCGAGGAAAACGCTCCCATCCGCATCATCTTGATGGCAACAACCCGGTCGGGGCGAAACTGTCGAGCCTTATAAACGATGCCCATCCCGCCTCGGTCAATCTCCTCCAGGATTTCATAATTCGGGATCTCCGGAAGTCGGCGACCACCACTTGCGTCATGCACTTTTCCGGAAGTGGCATGAATGGTTTCCGCAAGTGCTGGGTGTTGCTGATCAGGCTCCTGTATCGCTTCGTCCGTTGCAAAATCGGCTCCCCTCCCTTCTTCATAAATAAACGCGACTGCACTGTCAGCTTTCCGCCGACGCCAACTGTGAAGCCAGCCACGCCCTGGCGGACCGCCAGTCATTTTTTACGGTCGCTTCCGAAACATCCAGCACAGTGGCGGTCTCTTTCACGTCCAGCCCTCCGAAACATCGCAGTTCGAAAACCTGAGCCTGTCGCGGATTCACTTCTGCCAACTGTTCCATCAGGTCATTCACAGCGACGACATTCACAGGATCGGGACTCATGGACGGCAGAAGCGTGTCCTGCAGCGGAACCTGGTGACCTCAGGCTACACGTTTAGCGGCATTCCTGCGCCGCGCATGATCGACAAGTATGCGTCGCATCATAGTGGCGGCAACCGCACAGAAATGTGCTCTCCCCTGCCAGTTCACTCGGGTCTGATCGGCCAGCCTCAGAAATGCTTTGTTCACCAGAGCCGTCGGCTGCAGCGTATGATCGGATCGTTCCTGCTTCAGCCGGCTTGCGGCAATGGCTCGCAGTTCGTCGTACACCAGAGGCATGAGCTGATGAATCGCGTTGCGGTCACCGGAAGAAATGCTGAGCAGTAAATCGGTGGTCTGGGGCACGTTGTCATCCTGGAGACCGGTTGCGGAATGCTCAGACATTGGAACACTCGCAACACAAATCTTTGGATGCCGCAGTCCTGATCAGCCGGTACGCGTATGCGTCCGGTTTTCCCGGAGAACCGTGGGCTAGTGGTGTTGATTTAATGACGCATTCCGGGTTTTCGTTTAACGGCAAGCCGCAGGCGGAGGCGAAGGCAATGACGCCTGCGGCTTGCCGTTAAACGATTAAATCAAGTGATCGCTAGCGCCCAGCGGCTGAATAAATTCTAACTACAGAACATTCAGAGTCCCTGCGTTAGTCTGTGCAAGCCATTGCCAGCAGTGGTGGAGAGTCCGTCGAGTAGTATGTCGGAAAACCTTGAAATGGCAATCACTGCGATGGGAAAAGCAATCTTTGCTAGAAGACACGAAATTGAGTGCACAGCGGATAGATGTTGCATGGCTCTGACCTGACGGTGCCCTGGAAATACGGAACAAATAACAGAGAACGCGTCAACGGGGAAAATTTGAGCTAAATATTGCTCAACGATTTTTGCGACTGTGCCAGTTCAGCGTCAGTTTTCCACCAGCAGGCAAAAAAAAATTAGCTCTGATTAACGCTTTCAACGCGATTGGATATGCCTCCGGAAATATCAGGAAACGACAGGGGCCTGAATTATCTGAGCTCAACGAACCATCCACGAATCCTTGAAAGTCGCCGCTGATGTCGCCAGTGTCTTCGCAAATATTGCCGGGCAGTGAGCCCCGCTCAAGCCTCAGATCGTCTTCGTTCATCGGCTCCTGCTGATGAGCTTTCTCACCGCAGTTACGGACAACATGTACCGCTGGCTGATCATCCCGATCGCCAAGGCGCAATTGCAGTCGGCCGATCTTTCATCCTGCGCAGATAAAGTCGGACGAATCCATGATTCTGTCCCTTGGGCTTGGCAGTCTGGTCCTGCCATTTGTGATTTTCGCGCCCTGGTCCAACTGGCTGGGTGACAGATTCAGCAAGCGCACGACGACGATCTGGCTGAAAGTCTCTGAAGTCGTTCTCGTCGCGCTGGGCGTATGGTCGATTTCGACCGGCCATCAGCCGACGATGTTTGCGGTTTTGTTTCTGTTGGGAACACAAAGTGCCCTGCTGAGCACCGCAAAGTACGGCATCATCTCCGAACTGGTTCCCCGCTCCTCATTATTCGCTGCCAACGGACTGGTGGCGCTTTGGCCAAGATCGATGATGAAGGATTCATCCAGATCACTGGCCGCCAAAGTCGCTTTTCCAAGATCGGCGGTGAGACGGTGCCTCATATCCGCATCGAGCAGGAGATTGCTCGGATGCTTGATGAGAGACCGAACGATGAGTCCGAGATCGTGTGTGCAGTCACGGCCGTCCCTGATGCTTCCAAAGGCGAAAGACTGATTGTGCTGCACAAGCCGATGCAGAAGAGCGTCAGAGAAATCACCGATCAGCTGCAGCAGGCCGGACTGCCGAACCTGTGGATTCCGAGTTCGAACAGCTTCTTTGAGGTCAGCCACATCCCATTGCTCGGCACAGGCAAACGGGACCTGCGTGCTGTCAAAGAAATGGCGATGTCTCGCTGTCAGGGAAATTTGTAGCAAACGACTCATCTGTAGCAAAAGACCTCAGCGAATCCGAATCTTTGAATTTCGATAGCCGTTTTGTCGCGACCTGACGCGTTGGTTTTCAGGAGAGTACCATTGTTTCGCAGTCAGCCTCGCAGGGCATGCCTGCTGTATCGCTCTGTCAAGGCTGGGAAAGTGGTCAGGGACCAATAGCCAAATGGCCCGCAGGGTGCTGCGCACTAATGGTTCCTGACCCCTTTTCTGGGCCCTCCTTTTCTGAGCCCATGATAAATCCAACCACCCGGAGCCGATCGTCATTGGTCTTCCCATGTCGAATCAGTACCCAAATCCCTCTCGCCAGTCAATAAACGGTTCCTGACACCTTGTGTGCTCTGCCTTTTGTGATCTGTGCTGTCACACCTTCGCCGTTTGCAGCGTGGCCAGCAGTTTCATGAGGGCGGCGTAGTCCACCGGTTTGACCATGTGGCCGTCGAACCCGGCCTCTTTGGATTTGTGGCGGTCTTCGTCTTTCCCCCACCCGGTCAGAGCGATCATGACGATGTCCTGGCCCCACGGTTGCTCGCGGATGGCACGACAGACGTCGTAACCGTTCATCTTCGGCATTCCGATGTCGAGCAAGATCACGGCTGGTCGAAACGCCTCCGCTTGCTGGACGGCTTCCAGGCCGTCATGGGCCATCCGCGTCTGGTTGTTGTCCAGATCCAAGAGCATGGCGAGCGTCGTGGCGGCGTCCTGATTGTCGTCGACCACCAGAATCCGGCGAGTTGTTGTGGGCGTCGGCGCGACGAGAGTCGAAGCGCCGAGAGTCGAAGCGCCGACAGTCGGCGGTGCAGGCTTGGGTATTTCTTCCATGATCGGCAGACGCACGACGAACTCACTGCCGCGGTCTGGTCCTTCGCTGTGAGCCGTCACCGTGCCCCCGTGCAGCTCGGTCAGTCGTTTCGCCAGCGACAGGCCGATGCCCAGTCCGCCCTTCGTCCGCTCTAACGAGCTATCGATCTGCGTGAACAGGTCGAAGACTTTGGAAAGCATCTCGGGCGCGATGCCGATGCCGGTATCCTTGACGGTGATCGCGACTTCGTGCCCTTGCCGCTCGGCCGTCAGGCAGATGCAGCCTCCCGGCTGAGTGAACTTACAGGCATTGGTCAGCAGGTTGCCGAAGACTTGCAGCAGCCGCGTTGCGTCGGCGTGCAGAAAGATCGGCTCTGGCGGCAGCGCGAGTGTGATTTCGTGACCGGCAAGCTCGCAGTGCGGGTGACAGACCTCGACGGCTTGTTGCACGATCAACGCCAGTTCGACTCGTTCCTTTTTGAGTTCCAGCTGGTCGCGAGCAATCCGGCTCACGTCGAGCAAATCATCAACCAACCGCACCATCTGAATGACTTGCCGCTCGATGATGGCACGAGCCCGCTCGATCTGGTCGGCGTTGCCGCTGGCGAGCTTCATCAGTTCCAGTGAGTTTTTGATTGGAGCGAGCGGGTTTCGCAGCTCGTGGGCTAATAGCGCGAGGAACTCGTCCTTGCGGCGGTCGGCATCCTGTTGCGCTATCTCCAACTGTTTACGTTCCGTCACATCGAGATTCGTCCCGACCACCCATTCGGCCTTTCCCTGAGCGTTCATGCGGATCGTTTCCACGGTTTTGATGTTGCGGCATTCGCGGTTATCGCGCCGCTGGATGCGGTATTCGCGGCAACTGCTCCCGCAGCGGGTCACCGTGTCCTGCAAGACTTGCTCCTGTTCCGCCAAGTCTTCCGGCAGGACGGAACTGCTCCAGTCGCTGTATGGGACGATGCCATCCGGCGTGGGTGTGATGCCGTAAATCCGAAACATCTGGGCATCCCATCGCATTTGGTTGGTGATGACGTTCCATTGCCAAATACCGACTCCAGTCGCCTCCGTCGCCAGCCGCATTCGTTCATCGATCTCGTGCAGGGCTCCCGTGCGCTCGGTCACGCGGGATTCAAGAGTGTCGTTCAGTTCGCGCAGTTGCTCTTCTGCCCGTCGGCGTTCGCTGACCTCGGCGAGCAAAACGCGGCAAGCCATGTCGCACTCGCGTTTCTTGCGGTGCAGTTCGGCGAAGACGGCGACTTTCGAGCGGAGGACGGCCGGGTTCACTGGCTTGTGCAGGTAGTCCACCGCGCCGGTGCCGTAGCCTTCGAGCACATGCTGGTCCTCGTTGTAATAGGCCGTGAGGAAGATGATTGGGACACGCGACGTTTTTTTGCGGTCTTTGATCATCTGCGCCAGCTCGAAGCCGGTCATGCCGGGCATGCGAATGTCCAAGATGAGCAGGGCAAATTCTTCGACGACGAGCGCGAGCAGCGCTTGGTCGGCGGAACTGGCCCGGACCAGCCGGTAGCCGGGGTCGTCCAAGACGGTTTCAAGCACGAGCAGATTTTTCGGTTCATCATCCACGATCAAGATGTTGATGGGTTGGTCCATGTTCAATTGCGGGTATCCTTGGATTCCTGTGTCGCGAGGATGTGCTGAAGCCGGGAGTTTTCGCTGCGGAGGGTGACGGCTTCGGCGCTCAGAGCGGTGCGTTGGCGATAAAGTTCGGCGAAGACCGCCACTTTCGCCCGGAGCACCACCGGGTCGAAGGGCTTGACGAGATAATCCACGGCGCCGGCTTCATAGCCGATCATCATATCGGTGCCATCGATGCGGTGCGAGGAGACGAAGATGATGGGCAGGTGCCGGTTCAGCTTGCGGCCTTTCACGAGGCGGGCCAGTTCGTAGCCGCTCATATCTGGCATCTTCACGTCGAGCAGGACGGCGGCGAATTCCGTGTGGAGCAGTGCCAGTAACGCCTCCTGGGCGCTTTGCACCATGACAAGGTGGTATTCGGGCATGGTCAGGACGCTTTCGATCACCACGAGGTTTGCAAGGTTGTCGTCCACGATGAGGATGGGAATGTCGTTTTTCATAACAACGCTTTTCCTGGGAGTGTTTGGGGATTGCGATTTGGTTCTCAACGGAACAGCCACACGCGCATTAGCGATAGGAGTTGGTCGGTGTTCACCGGCTTGGCGATGTAGTCGCTTGCGCCGGCGTCGAGGCATTTCTCGCGATCGCCTTTCATGGCTTTCGCGGTGAGGGCCAGGATTGGGAGTGAGCGGAATTTGGGGACGTTGCGGATTTCTCGCATCGTTTCGTAGCCGTCCATGTCGGGCATCATGATGTCCATCAGTACGAGACTGAGGTCGGGCGTGCTCTGGATCAGTTCGATCGCCCTGCGGCCGTTGGTCGTGCTGATCACGTCCATCTCTTGATTCTCAAGCAGGCTGGTCAGCGCGAAGATGTTGCGTGCGTCGTCATCGACCACGAGCACTTTGCGTTTGCACAGGACATCCTTGGAGCCGTGCAGTCGTTCAAGCATGGCCTGCCTTTCAATTGGCAGGTCGGTGATAACGCGGTGCAGGAAGAGCGAGGTTTCGTCGAGCAGCCGTTCGGGGGACTGCACGTCTTTGAGAACGATGCTCTTGGCTATTCGCTTGAGCTGTGCTTGCTCGGCCACGGTTAAGTCTTTACCGGTGAAGACGACGATGGGGACATCGGCCAGGGTTGGCTCGGCGTGGACTTTGTCCAACAGTTCGAAGCCGCTCATGTCCGGCAACCGCAGGTCGAGGACCACGCAGTCGAAGGACTGTTTGAGCATTGCCTCCAGAGCCTCGGTTCCGGTGGACACGGCGTGAGTTTCAATGTCCTGATAGCCGAGCAACTCGACAATCGAGTTCCGCTCGATGTCGTTGTCCTCGACGATCAGCAGCCGCTTGGTGCGCGGAGCGATGAACGTATTGAGGCGGTCGAAGGCTGCTTCCAGTCCCTCGGTGGTCGGTGCTTTGATGAGATAGGCGAAGGCACCATGCGCGAGGCCGTGTTGGCGTTCTTCTTCCAGCGTGATGATTTGCACGGGGATGTGGCGTGTGACCGGGTCGAGCTTGAGCTGGTTGAGCACTGTCCAGCCGAGCATGTCGGGCAGGAAGATATCGAGCGAGATCGCCAGGGGATGAAACTGCCGAGCGAGTGAAAGGCCCATCGCGCCTTTGTTGGTCACGATGCCCTTAAAGCCCTTGTCGCGCGCCAGGCCCAGGAGGATGCGTGCATAGTGCGGGTCGTCCTCAATGATGAGCATCACCGGGTCGCCCTCTTCGATGTGGTTGCGATCGTCCTCAATGTGCTCTTCGTGCGCGACCGGCAGGACTCGGAGTTCGCGGGCCAGAGATAAGGTTGCCGACGCGGTGCCGTTCGTTCGCGCGGCCCGCGCGCTGTCGGGGCCGGAGTAGTGCAGCGGCAAGTAGAGTGTGAACGTGCTCCCCTGTCCGTGGACGCTGGCGAGCTTAATTTCGCCGCCGAGCAGCACGGCCAGTTCGCGACTGATCGCAAGGCCCAGACCGGTGCCGCCGTACTTGCGAGAGGTGCCTGCATCGGCCTGCTGGAAGGCTTCGAAGATGAGCCGCTGTTTCTCCGGCGCGATGCCGATGCCGGTGTCCTCGACCGCGAAGGCAACCACCTGCTGAACTTTGCTGAGGACCGGATGATCGAAACTCCAACCTTGAGTGGCGAGATCGACGCGCACTTTGACGTGGCCGTGGCTGGTGAACTTCACCGCATTGGAGAGCAGGTTCTTCAGGATCTGTTGCAAACGCTTGGGATCACTGTCCATGAATTGCGGCAGGCTCTCGGCCGACAACACCACATGGAAGGGCAGATTCTTGGCTTCAGCCACATGCCGGAAGTTGCGGTCGATATTGTCGCGCAGGGTCACGAACGGGATTTCCTCGATCTCGACCGTGACGGTGCCGGACTCGATCTTGGAGAGATCGAGAATGTCGTTGATGAGGTGCAGCAGGTCGGAGCCGGACGAGTTGATGTTGCGGGAGAACTCGACCTGCTTGCCGGAGAGGTTGCCCGGTGAGTTTTCGGCGAGCTGCTGACTGAGGATGAGAATCGAATTGAGTGGCGTGCGCAGTTCGTGCGACATGTTGGCCAGGAACTCGGATTTGTATTTCGAGGTGAGTGCCAGCTCGCCCGCTTTCTCTTCGAGCGCGTGGCGAGCCTGTTCAACTTCGGCGTTCTTGCGCTCGACCTCAGCGTTCTGCTCGGCGAGGAGTTTGGCCTTCGTCCCCAGTTCTTCGTTGGTCTGTTGCAGTTCGCTCTGGCGAGATTGCAACTCGACGGTGAGTTGTTGGGACTGCGTGAGCAACCCCTCGGTCCGCATCGTGGCTTCGATCGTATTGAAGACCGCACCGATGCTCTGGGTGAGCAGGTCCAGGAAGTTGAGGTTCACTGCGGCGAAAGGATGGAGCGAAGCCAATTCGATGACCGCCTTCGTTTGCCCTTCAAAGAGTACGGGCAACACGACGATGCTCATCTTCGAGGCCTCGCCGAGGCTAGAGGAAACGCGGATGAAATCCGACGGCGCGTCTTGGAGCAGGATGCGCTTCTTTTCCAGCGCGCTCTGACCCAGCAATCCTTCGCCGAGTTGGATGGAGATTGGGATTCGCGAGTCTCCCCCGTGCGCGTAACTCGAAAGGCGATTGAGCTGAACTTCATCGCCGGACTCGGCGAGATGGTAGATGGTCCCCTGGTGTGCATTGATGAGCGGGACCAGTTCGGTGAGGAGCATCTGTCCGACCGTGTTCAGTTCGCGTTGACCCTGCAACATGCCGGTAAACTTGGCGACGTTCGTCTTCAGCCAGTCCTGTTCGCGATTACTCTCGGTGGTCTCGCGCAGGTTGGAAATCATCGTGTTGATGTTGTCCTTCAGCTCGGCCACCTCGCCGCGCGTCTCCACCTGAATCGAGCGTGTGAGATCGCCCTTGGTCACGGCGATGGCGACCTCGGCGATAGCCCGCACCTGCATGGTGAGATTGGCGGCGAGCAGGTTGACATTGGCGGTTAGATCCTTCCAGGTGCCGGCCGCACCGGGGACGTTTGCCTGGCCGCCGAGCTTGCCTTCGGTGCCGACCTCGCGCGCGACCGTGGTCACCTGGTCGGCAAAAGTCGCCAGCGTTGAGGTCATATTGTTGATGGTATCGGCCAGCGCCGCGACCTCGCCTT
>JBDNHX010000290.1:0-4357 GCA_041688565.1 Planctomycetaceae bacterium | reverse complement strand
CGGGATACAGGTCTGCCCAAGTCCACGATTTCCGAGGTGCTCGCCGGAAAGAAGCCGTTCAGTCGAAAAATGATCCAAGCACTGGCAAACTACTTCCATGTCGATGTCGGAGTGCTGGTGGCAAATATCTGAGTTGAATATAGCCCGAACGAAGGGCGAGCAGAGTGAGGATTCATGTGATGCGAATTGCCGGAAGTTCTCCGCAAGGTCGAGTAGCACTTATTCATTTCCTCATCTTGCTCGTCGCTTTTTCCGTCCGTATCACGTTTTTTCCCGTCAGGCCAAACGAAGCCACGCCGCAGCAGGTTGCGATTTTTGAATCTGCTTCGGCTATAGTTGCAATCCTGAGTTTCCCGCTTGGCTACCTTGAGTTCTTACTCCCAACCACAACAGAAAAGTTCTCAGACCGGCAACTACTCTGGCCCGTCTTGATCCCATTGAATTCGGCCCTTTGGGGATATTCTGCCGTCTGGACAATGCGGCGAGTGACTCGTCTGGTATGGCAACAAACTCCGCCCAAATGCGGCCGCTGACAAGTGAGAGTGTCTCAATAACGCATGCGATCTGACGCTGCCCCAAGCTGATCCTGAGTTCGCTTTGAGGCCAAATCAGTGCCACTCACCTGTACATCACAAAACCAACACGGCAGCCGCTTTACGATGAGACCAAACGGCTCAGGAGGAAGCTCTCACTGACGCGCGGGATTCGCGGCGGGTGATACGGAATGCCTGGCGAGACTTCGTCAGTCCGGCTTCATTGCGGAAACGTTTCCGGAAGTTTTTGACGAAGTCCACCCATGTTTCGGCACTGCATTCCAAACGCTCAAGAATCGGAGCACAGTCTGCCGAGATCGCTCCCACTTTGTCTTTGCGAATCTTTCGACCCGTCCAGTCAAGTCGCTTCAGATACTGATCCAGAGTTATCGAAAGGTAACCTTTGTTGCTGGCTCAACGAGTCGATGGCTTCTCTCGCACTTTCTTTCTTAGTGGATCAACTGCAATCGGAGCAAGCCAGCCAGCTTTCTCACCATGCTCAATACGAACATCCTGAGCATCCGCTGTAGAAACTTCAGCCGCAGACACACGATCTTCGATGCGTTCTTTCACGCTCGTGAAGTCGCTGGTCTCAGGCGTCGTCGCAATGCCCGCTCGAATCGGATTCAGATCCACATACGCCATGCAGGCCACAATTGCCACTTGTTTTGCTCCTGGCCGAGACATCAAGACTACGTATGGTGTCAAAGATTGTTTGGAAACTATTCGAGCAGTTTTTTGATCCGTCGAATTTGTTTGCGAACGATGATCGGAATACGTTCCAAAACAGGCGATGTGCCGTAACTGCCGGCAAACTGTCCAACGACCTCCGGGATGACCTGCGTCAGCTGTTCGCTCAGGCTGGCGGCGGCCTTGAGGATCATCGGGGCGCGAACGCCGAAGTCGTCGGCCATGGCGTGGAGTTGCTTTGTTCCGATCTGGTCCGGATCAGTGACGCCGCCGAGACTCATCGCCACATGCCGGGAGATGTTCTGGTAGTTTCGGGTACACACGAGATCGTAAAACGGAGCCAGTCGCGGGCTGCGGCGGTCTTCGTACAGCAGCGACAGATTCTTGCCGTGCGCGTCCGCGTTGCCGACCAGCAGATTGAACAGCAGCCACTGCATCAGCTTCTGCAGTTCGACGAGCGGAAATGAGGCGTGTCGACGAATGATCTCCACGCACTGCTTTAGTCCCGGTCCACCTTCCTTTTCGTACTTTCTTTCGGCGCTGATACCGAGTGCCTGACAAAAATCTTCCTGATGAATTCGATGATAGAAGCCGCCTTCCAGCGTGCGGTCGTAACGCAGGATCACGGCGATGTTGGCTCGATCCGTTCGACGCAGCTGAATGTCCACCACCGGCAGCCCGACTGCGCCCGCCAGCATCGTGACGAACGTTTCGTTTTCTGGCAGGTGCGAGTAAAACGGCGACGCGAACTTGAGCAGATAAGTGCTCGGCGTGTTGCCCAGCGGAACGAAGATCTTGCCGTCCTGAATATGAACGGGCAGCTTGTCCTGGGCGCCGGCAAGTGACAGCCGCGCTTCGTTTTGTCCGGTCACCGCCGAGAAGGCGTTGGGCGTGCCAACCGACCAGTCGGCCAGTTGCTTTTCACCGATCTCTTCATAACGCTGAACAGGCTGCACCGGCTGGTCCGAAACAGTGATCGCCAGTGCTCCGGCGCAGTCGCCTCCAATGGCTTTCAACAATTCGAAATCATTTCCCTGCGAGATCTTTAGCGACTGACAGATCTGCTGACGCACATTGGCTTCGGGCAGCAGATTGACGAAGAAATGATGGCACGCGTTGGTTTCGAAGTTGCCATCCAGCGGCAGCGAAATCGAAATCGGAAAACCGTCGGGACTTTGCTGCCACTTGGGGCGGTACTGAAACTGCATTTTCCCGGAATCGGTGAGCCGCAGCTCGCCGATGGTTTGGCTCTGGTAGTGGACGTAGAGAGTTTCTGACATTTTGCTGAGATCCACCAGGCTCGTACCGCAGCGTTTCGTTCGCGGAGCGAACGACGACTATCCCCGCCGTTCAACGTGTAGTTCAAGGCCAAACAATTGCAATACGCGAATTGCCAGGCCCAACTGCAACGTAGGCTTGCCTCGTTCCAGTTCTGATAGAAATCGCACGCCGACCCCGGATAAAGCAGCCGCGTCTTTCAGAGTCAGCCCGGCCTCTTTTCGTCGCTGTCGAACCAATCGACCGATCTGCAGCGTATCATCAACTTTCACCATAAAATCATCCCGAACGGTATCATTTGGCTGCTTAATTCGGCAGCGATCAATTTATGTCCCGATCGGGAATATAGGTGCATTTATCTGCCGAGTCAACAGAAATGTTCCCGATCGGGACAATTACTGACAGAGTGGCGGCGGTCTTTTCATATCTGCCGCTCGCTTTGTGAACCATCAGATGTTCGGCTCGATCGTCAGGCTCCGCTGCACCTGACCAGAAGGTATGAGCAGCGACGCCGACGATCGTGAATTTAGAAGAGTGAATGCTGGGGTTTGGCGAGTCCCAAATTATCTGAGACCAAAACAAGCCGAGATGTCCGTTAAGGCGTTTCATGTTTCTCGTACGGAAGTTACCGTTGCCGAGTTTCGTGAGTTTGCCGAAGCCACTAGCTATGTGACCGATTGCGAGAGTGGTGTTGCACAATGTGGTTCCATTCCAGTCGGAAAATATTTCCCCCAATCAATTGACAATCTGACTTGGAGAGATGCAGGTTACGAACAGTCAGAGCAACATCCTGTTGTTGCACTTTCACGCACCGACATGGAACGCTTTTGCGAATGGAAGACATCTGTTTCCGTGTTCCTGTTTCCATTGCCGACGGTGGCGGAGTGGAAAGTGGGGTTCGAAGGCGAGGAAACGTTAGCTCAGCTAAACGCGAACCCTTCAGATTTCAGTACTTTTCGTGATCTTGCGCTTGCCACTGTGGATAATCGAATTGGAAACCCCGGTTTTGACGACGGGTGCATCTTTGCCGTGGCTGTGACGACGAAGCAGCAAATCGCAGGATGTTATTTTCCATTCGGAAATGGAGACGAGGTCTGGACTTTTCCGGCGACTAATTTTCTGGACCTTGCATCCTCAAGTTTTACTTTCTGTGGTAGTGGTTGGCTGTCGAAGATCGAGGACGTTCGTAGTACCATGCCAACAGCCAATTCAGACGTTTTCATCACCAATGGGTTTCGACTTGTACGAGAAGATAAGGCAGATCAATGAACCCTCGGCAACTGAACTTAAGTCGCTGTAGTGAATGGGATCAGTGCCATGCACATGAAGAGTATTTTTGAGTGTGAAGTTTTCGGCATACCTCCCTTCAGAGATTCCAAATTGGCTGCTGCCATTTTTTTTATACGGTCAACATGAAAGACGTGGTTACTCCATCGAGCCCCCCTGCCTGAACGAGTACAAGAGCACCAAAGGAAGGACATCAAAGAAGGGAGGAGATGCGAAACGCACCCTGAAAATTATGACGTCTGTTTTTTCAGCTTTTCGATGTGAGCCATCAGTTCGTCTTCGCTGGCAAGGCCGCAGAAGTAGAAACAGATCATTTTAAACGTCCGCTTCGTCGGCTTGCGGCTGGTCCACAAAGCAATCAGCATGCAGGCAATGATCGCTGAGTACGTTTGAATCTCGATACCATTCTTTTTGTGGCTCAGCAGGTGTTTGCATCCCAGTATGTGCTTGAAAAATTAAAAAAAGATTTCAATCGCCCGACGATAAGAAAATATTTAAGCAATGACATCCGCTGGCACGTCCAGCAAGTTTGTGGCGATGCGAAGAATACCGTCGCTGTCCACTCCACT
>JBDNHX010000289.1:0-4491 GCA_041688565.1 Planctomycetaceae bacterium | reverse complement strand
AAGAATCTGCATGTCCCATCCGCCAACAGGATTGACTCGCAGAAAGCCAAAGTTGTCAATGTGGCGCACGATCAGCCCGATCTGATCACAGTGAGCATCCAGCAGAATGGTCCGACGTGCCGAGCCGTTAACTGTCGCCAGAACATTCCCATGGACGTCTGTCGTGACGTCTGAGGTGAAGGTGGAAGCAAAGGCACGCACAACACTTTGAATTTTTTGCTCATGCCCCGAAGTTCCTGGGGTCAGCAGCAGGTCGGTGAGAAACTGATCTGGCATAGTGTTGTTCGGCAGTGAAAACAGAGGATCAGGGGACGAGAGTCGCTTATCAGAACGAACTGTGGAACTATCTGAGATTGTGGCTTTGCATTCCAGAGTGTCGCGAAAGTTATTGTCGCCCGGCTACGGCGGCTGTTTTAACTGTGTGGATGCTCAAGCAGTAGAACGTTTCCAGGAGCGTCTCTCGCCGGCTGCATCGATTCTGTCCCAGTTCTGCTATATGCTTAATCCATTCACGGGCCGCTTCCGTTCCACGTTTGCAGCGGCGTGTGCTGGCAAGCTCAAGCCTTTCATGCAACTTTTTTACAAAGTTGATGCTTAGCAAGCCATTGAATGGTTTTGTCTTCAGGAATTTTGTCCATGAGTGAATATCTGAACGGGGAATCGCTGGCGGCGTTGTTGACGTTGACGTCGCTTGAGATGGTCCTCGGAATTGACAATGTGATCTTCATCGCCATCCTCTGTGGCAAACTGCCGGAAGCGCAGCGTGACAAAGCGCGAACGATGGGGCTGTTGCTGGCTGTGGTTTCTCGCATCCTGCTGGTTCTGGCCATTGGCTGGGTAATGACGCTCACGAAGGAACTCTTCGTGCTGTTCAATCATTCGGTCACCGGCAAAGATCTGATCCTGATTCTTGGCGGACTTTTTCTGCTCTTCAAGGGGACACGTGAGATTCATCACAAGATGCAGGATGCCCGCAGTAACGAAGAGAAGGTAGCCGTCATCAGTACGTTGCGGGCTGTTCTGTTTCAGGTCCTGCTGATCGATGTGGTGTTTTCTCTGGATTCCGTCATCACTGCTGTCGGCATGACTGAAGGTCTGAAGCATCCCATTCCGATCATGGTGACTGCAATTCTACTGTCGGTCGTTGGAATGCTGATTTTCTCAAAGGCAATCGTGGTCTTCATCGAGCGAAACCCGACGATCAAAATTCTCGCTTTGTCGTTTCTGCTGCTGATCGGATTGCTGCTGATGGCCGAAGGCTTTGGGCATCATGTTCCCAAAGGTTATGTCTATTTTGCCATGTGCTTTTCTTTTGCCGTGGAAATGCTGCAACTTTGGACACTCAAGCCCCAGAAGCCGCAGCCCACAGAGACTCAGTATTAACGAGAATCGATTTCCGAAGGACTTCAGTTTCTGCGAATCACCAAAAGTTGGACCTTCCAGCCGGTTGATCTGCTGCAATGTGAACGTAGGATGCGAATGCTGGTCCGTGTTATTGGGCTTTCCTTCGTCCACATCCTTCAGATTCACGATATTCCATGCCAACTGCCGAGCAACTGAAAACTCTGGTTTCCAATGTTATTGAACCAGTTACGGAGAAGTCACTGGGTGACCTCCGCATGATTCGTGATACGTTCGTCAACGGGAACGATGCCCGTGTGCGAATTGAGCTGCCGACTCCGGCGTATCCGGACAGCAAGAAACTGGAAGAGCTGATTCGACAACGAATTAAGTTTGCCGCTCCGGAACTGGAGCCTCGGATTGAGATCCAGTCGACTGTACGTGGCAAAGATGCGGGCGGCCGGATTGGTCTGAACGTTCACAATGTGATTGCCGTTGGAAGCGGTAAAGGCGGCGTCGGTAAAAGTACGGTTGCCGCGGCCCTCGCCTGCGGGCTGCACTCATTCGGTTGTCGCGTCGGCCTGATGGACGCCGATGTTTATGGTCCCAGCATTCCTCACATGATGAATGCTCAAGGACGTCCGGCCGCTACCGAAATGGCCGACGAACAGGGCAACAAATTTATGCGGATGGAGCCAGTCGATGCGGGCGGCGTGAAGCTGATGTCGATGGGATTCTTCATTGAGCAGGGACAGTCGGTTGTCTGGCGAGGCCCGATGCTTCACAAAGCGCTGACTCAGTTTCTGAAGGATACGCAGTGGGGCGAACTGGATTATCTGATCATCGACCTGCCTCCAGGAACCGGCGACGTGTCGCTGACTCTGGCGCAGCAGGTCGGCTTGGCGGGAGCCGTTGTCGTCTGTACGCCGCAGCAGGTCGCGCTGCTGGATGCAATTAAAGCCGTTGATATGTATCAAAAGGTCAACGTGCCGATTCTTGGCTTTGTTGAAAACATGACCGGCGACGTCTTTGGTCGTGGCGGCGTGCAGAAGGTGGCTCAGGAACTGAAGATTCCGTTCCTTGGGGAAATTCCTCTGAACGCCAGCATTCGCGAATACAGTGACCGTGGCCAGGTGATGCAGATGATGATGGATGAAAGCTCATCACGCGATGCGCTGCGGAGGGTCTGTCAAAACGTGGCCATGCAGGTGTTCAAAGAAATCATTAAATCGCCAGCCGGACCCGTTCTGGAAATTCTCTGAGTTCATGGCGGATGGCATCGGGACTGCCGTTGCTTCTGCCGTGTTCCTGTTGTCTGTTGTTTAATGAATCGTGCTGGTATCCCATGTTGCCGACACTCAAAGAGATCTTTGAAGAGTTCACCGATCTGGATCGAGAAGATCAGTCTCAGTACCTGCTGGAACTGGGCGACGACCTGCCGCCGTTTCCGGCGGATGCCCGAACGGAACAGAATAAAGTCCATGGGTGCCAGAGTCAGGTCTGGCTGATTACCGAAACGGAGGGGCTCGGCGCAGAGGCTCGCTTCACCGTCCGAGCCGACAGTGATTCAAATATCGTGCGAGGCCTGATCGGTATTTTGCAGGCGTCGTACAACGGCAAGACGGCTCAGGAAATCGCGGACTACGATATTCTTGATGTTTTCCGTCGGCTTGACCTGCAGCAACACGTCACCCCGCAGCGCCGCAACGGGCTGCGAGGTATGGTGGAGCGAATTCTCTCGCTCGCTAACCGGCATCTCCTGATTACCGGAGCAGGATTACCCGAGACTGTTGCTGTGGCGGCTGTTGCTCCAGTGGCCCGGCCTGAGGCAACTGTTCGACCCTTCGATCCGGACAAAGTTCGTCAGCAGTTTCCTGTTTTGAACCGGCCACTTGCCAGTGGTTTGCTGCCTGTTTATCTCGACAGCGGTGCGTCGGCGCAAAAGCCGCAGATCGTGATCGACAAAGAGCGGGAAGTCGAAGAGCAGTACTTTGCGAATGCTCATCGCGGAACGTATCAGTTTGGCGTTCGAATTGATGAAGAATTCGAAGGCGCTCGTTCCACGGTTGCCCGGTTTCTGAACTCACCGTCGGAATCGTCGATTGTCTTCACGCCGGGAACGACTATCGGGCTGAATATGATCGCGTTTGGCTGGGGCCGCAGGCATTTGCAGCCGGGCGATGAAATTCTGACAACTGTCATGGAGCATCACGCGAACTATGTTCCGTGGCAACAACTTGCCAAAGAGAAAGGGGCCCGTCTGCGGTTGATTCCGCTGACCTCGGACGGACAACTGGATCTGACGCGACTCGATGAAGTTCTGACCCGTCGCACGAAGGTGCTGGCTGTGACCGGCATGTCGAACATGCTTGGGACAATTAACCCGGTTCGTGAACTGACTCGACGAGCTCACGATGTCGGTGCCTGCGTGGTGATCGATGGAGCCCAGAGCGTGCCTCATATGCCGAATGATGTGGTGGCCGATGATGTCGATTTTCTGGTGTTCAGCGGGCACAAGGTTTACGGACCGACGGGCGTGGGAATTCTCTACGGAAAGCCAGAACGGCTCGATGAGATGGACCCTGTGATCTTCGGCGGTCACATGATTTCTGAAGTGCACCAGGAGGATTCAACCTGGTCGGCGGCGCCGGCGAAATTTGAAGCGGGCACGATGCCGATTGTCCAGGCCATCGCTCTTGGCACAGCCATTCGCTGGGTTCAGGACATTGGTATCGAAGCCATTCATCAGCATGAGCTGTCGCTTTTGCAGAAGACCGTTGAGCGGCTGCGAGCCATCCCGGGAATGACCATCTATGGTCCGGATGTGGCCTATCGCGGCGGGATCGTCAGCTTTCGGATCGACGGAATTCATCCGGAAGATCTGGCCGCGATGCTTGATCAGAAAGGCGTCTTCACTCGTCATGGTCATCATTGCACGATGCCCTTGCATACGTACCTCGGCGTGTCAGCGACAACTCGCGTCAGCTTCGGGGCGTACAATACTGAGAGTGATGTGGATTCTCTGATGAATGCAATTGAGTTCGCTCGCAAGTCGCTGCTGAAGTAGCACGGATTATTTCGGCAGCTTCGTCTTCGGTTTCATTTCGCCATCCATCATTTCGCCATCCATCATTTCGCCATCCATCATTT